>CBFGJU010000086.1:0-3990 GCA_965649155.1 Caldifarciminota bacterium
AATATGGCTACTCTACATGGACTCGCCCAAGACCCTCCAGACCAGGAAGGCCTGGATTTTCGCGGGGCTGACCGCGGCCTGCTGGGGCGTCAATAATGTTGTTTTCAAGACCCTGACAATGGAGGCGCCGATAATGACCGCTGTTTGGTTGAGGGTTTTCTTTGCAGGGGCAATGGTGGTTAGTGTTGCCCTTGCTTTTCACTGGAAAGAGGTCCGCAGGATCGCCCCGAAGGATTGGGGAGCCATGGCGGCCGCTGGGTTGGTTCACGACGCGGCGAGCGCGTTCTTCTTCATAAGCTCCCTGAAACTTGGCCAGATATACATCGTCTCGCCCCTCTCGTCAACCAGCCCGCTCTTCGCCGCAGTCCTCTCCGGGATATTCCTACGGGAAAAGATAGGCCGGTTCCGGTGGGCCGGGATAGTCATTACCGTCCTGGGGATAGTCCTGATGTCGTTGTTCAGATAAGCTCTGGCCGGATGCGCACCATTATGATCTTATGCCTATGAAAATGGAAACCCTTGGAACATGCCCCCGAAAAATCACCAAAAGCCTCCGGGTCTCGTGGGGATGGGTTTGTCGCGACAAAAGGCAAGTTCCTCTATCAGTGGGATCTTTTTTGGGAAATCCCGGTATCCGGAATGGGGGGCCTATCATTTTGTATGGAAAGGCTGGGCAAGCCCTGTTTTGGAGTTTGCGATGAACCCAAAAACCGCTAAAACCGTTCTGAGAATTGCCCTGAAAACGCGGATTGGTTGCCAGAAACAGTCAACCAAAACCGGTTTTGGGTTCCCGGAACGGGAGCCAAAACGGCTTTTTCTTAGGCCGGTTTTGAGATCATATTGCGCGATGGTCATGATGGAGAGTGTTGAGTTTTGCGAGGAATTGCGCGAGTTTTGGGGGATAGACTCCCGGCCAGGGCCGGAGGTTTTTGTCCCGCGCTTCCCCTTGCTCCTGAAAAACATCTCGCCCGAAAGGAAAGATTCTAAGATTCCATATTTGTTTCTATCTTCTGAAAACCTAGAAACTGAGAAGAAAGGATCTCCTTACGGGTCGCAGGAAGGGTATTTATTCCGCGCCGAAAACCTCCCCGAAACGCGAGAGCAAAAGTTCCGCGGCCTTCGCGAGCCGCTCGGAAAATGTGTTATAGACGGAGAAGCCCCTCTCGGTATCCCTCACGATCGCGCCGCCGTCAACCGAGGACGATGGACGAATCTGGCCCCGGATTCCGTGCCTTTTCAGGATCTCCTCGGCCAGTTCGGCATCCGCCGGCGCTACCTCAACCACGGGGTTTTCAATGCCGCCCGCGGCCTCCAGGATGAGCCTTTCCAGGACAGGCCTGTATCTCGCGGGGTCTGCCCTGAGCTCGGAGAGGGCCTGCTTTGCCCTCCCGACAGCTCTTTCAACAGCCCTGTGCTTGACAGTGAGGGTATCCTCTAGGATGCGCCCATGGGCCTCGCCCAGCCGTTTCGCCCTCTCCGCGGAGAGCCATTTCTCTGCCGAGCGTTCCGCCCGGGCTATTATTGCCGAGGCCTCGGTTTCCGCTTCGGCAATTATATGCCGCGCTTGCTCGCGGGCCATGATCTCATCCGACCATGCCTCCGCGTCGGCGGCCTCCGCGGCAAGGCGCTCAATTCTCTCGTCCATGTCAGCGGGCGTGATTTCAGGGCCTCGCTACACGAAGAGGACAAGTATGGCTATGACGAAGCCCAGGATGACGGCTGTTTCCGGCAAGGCAACCAGGATCATTATGGGAACGAACAGCTCCCGGTTCTCAGCCAGGGCTCCGGAACCAGCCGCTCCTATCTTCGCCTGCGCGTAGCCGGTGGCAATGGCCGGAAGGGACACCGCTATTGCCGATGTTATGTATATGAGCGGATCCTTGCCGACATGGGCCGCGGCCTCCTGCGCGTACGCGACTCCAACCAGGCCCAACAGGGCGCCTATCCCAGCCAAAAGGCAGGTTCCTATTCTACGAAACATAATCTTTTCCTCCTATGCGTAAAGGTTTGAAAGCTTTTGTTCCCGTGATGTAGAACTTGGAGAAAAACTCAACGAACTGGAGCCTCAAGCCCTGTATGGTCGGGTCAAATATGCCCAGGACCGTGTTCAGGGTGTGAAAGAGAATGGCAACGACGAGGCCCCCTATGAGAAGGGGTATCTTGGAGTAGAAGATGTTGGCTATCATGGCGAGTATGGCAGACGCGAGGCCGATTGCCATGAGACGAGCAAAGCTCATCATGTTGCCTATGGCGGAGAGCATTTCCAGGGGAGCGATGAAACCCTCCACCCACACGACCAGAGGAAGGCTCACCAGAATCGCGCCGAGGCCAGCCCAAAGAGCTGGTTTCGGGACGACTCCGGCCAGAGCGAGTATCGCGGTGAGTATCCCAGCGATGCCGAAGAACCGCGCCAGCTCGTAGATAGCGTGCTTGCCGTGACCGAGCCTCATGTTGTTCAGGAACGACAGGAATATCCCCATCATTACCTGGAGGACTCCAAGGCCCACCGCGGCAAGGAGCATGTGGGTTATGTCGTGGAGCCGGTGAACAAGCAAAGGCTTCATTCCGAGGGCCTCTCCTATTGTCCCGAAGAACTCGCCGTATGCTATTCCAAAGGCTATTGTCCAGCCCGCGGCCCACAGGAAGAGGTTTGAGAAATCCCTGAGAACTGTCCGGGGTTTTGAGAGGGCTCTCATGAACCCGAATATGACCAGCGCGACTATCCCGTATCCGATGTCGCCGAGCATGAACCCGAAATATATGGGAAAGAAGAACCAGAGAGTCCATGTAGGATCAAATGTCCCATACATCGGAAGCTGGTATATGCCGAGGATGGCCTCAAAAGGCCTGGCGAACCAGGGGTTCTTCAGCCTCACCGGGACTCGGTGGTATTCCCTTTTGTCCGGCTTGCCGAAGCTGACTGCCACGGGCAGACCCTTTAAAGCCGCCAGGAACGCTCTCCGATCGTCCTCAAGAACCCAACCGGTAATGGTGAATGTGAACCTGCCGCGCCTTGCCATCTCGGCCTTGACACGCAGGCAGGCCAACCGATCGAGCGCGGTGGCCGTGAGGGCCGAGAGCCTGGGCTTGGTTTCAGAGAGGAACCTGGCCATCTCGTCCTCTGCCTGCCTTATCTTTGTCGGAAGCACCTCAAGCTCCAACTCCAGCCTAGCCATTGCCTCTGCAGGCTTCAGTCCAGACAGGAATTCCGGTAGCCTTAGCTCGTTGAAGCCTTCCCTGTATAGGAAATCCCTCAGCTCGCTCAGGATGTTCCCCGCGGGAATGACAACCGCGACCCTGTTTCCCGCGACCTCCACGACCTCAAGATGTGGTTCTATTCCGCGTCCTGTCAGAAATTCCCTGATCTGGCCGAGGTGCCGGATCTCCTCCCTTGAGAGGGTTATTATGATGTGCTCCTGGCCCTCTGGCGCGACGCGAGCGACCGCGGCCAGGACGCGGGCGTGGTCCGCCATGATCCGGAGGCCGGACCTCGTTCCTTCAAGGGATTCAAGTGCTTGTCTGAACCGAGCGTATATTTCCCTTGTTTCCCTGGCCACTTCCTCCGCGCTCAGTTCAAGGGGCCCTGATTCCGAAAACCCGCGCGAGGCCTTCTCCATCTCCCGGAAAACCGGCAGGAGCGCGGATAGGGCGTGTTCCTCTGCCGCCTCATAATCCGTCAGGCCTAGAGCCTCGGCCTGGTCATCAACAGGCTCAACATGCATGAGGCCGGAACGCTTTATCGCGTCCAACACGGGCCAGAAGTCGTCCTTCTTGGCTGTTATCTCAACACGAAGAACCTTGGCGATCAAGGGCGAATAGTTTAACCCAGGGCCCTGGCCGGAAACAACAATTCCGCCCCGCGCTCGCTGGAGCCCGGTTTTCGGCGAACAGGAAGCGCGCATTATAATATGAGTATGGAGATAAGGCCGGCAGGGCCTCCTGACATTGACCAGGTCCTTGAGATAGAGAGCGCGTCTTTCGCTGATCCTT
>CBFGJU010000087.1:0-3975 GCA_965649155.1 Caldifarciminota bacterium
CTGCGCCGGGACCCTGAAGTCCTCCTTGTGGTCTTGGTAATACTTGCTTATCTCGTCCGGAGCAACAGTTACCTGGGCCCTTATCTGGGTTGAATAATAACCGCCCATCAAAGCCCTGCGCCGCGCCATGTTAATCTCGCTGACGACCGAAGCCTTCAGGAAGAGCTTGTGCGCGTTGGCGTCCGCGGTGACGATTTCCTCGTCAATCATGTTGTCAACGAGCATTAACCTTCCAGAAGGTTGTTCATACCTCGCCTTAAACATGGGGGGTATCTCCGCGAGCTTGTCCTCAAAGTCCTTTCTGGTTATTGCCCTGTCCATCGCGGCTATTACCGCGAGGGTCTCAGGCAGTTCCTGTGTCAGGGTGTCTATCATCACCTTGACGCCATATTTCTTCCTGAGATCAGCCCTCCTGGCGTCCCAGGCCGCGCGCTCCTTGTCGCTCCGGAGCGAACGGATTATCTGTGACCTGACATCTTCAAGGGTCCTGTAGCCGGACTCCTTTTTCTCAAGTATCCTGACAGCGGCCCAGAGGGTATCATCAACCTGGGCAACTCCAACGGAGTCCTTCAATGCCATTACCCCGTCGTAGAAGAGCTTGTAGGCATCCTGGGTGGAATAAACTATGAACTCTCCGCCCCTGCCAGCCTCGTGCTTGAAGAGGGTCAGCTCGTTTGCCAGGGAGTCAACATTCTCGCCGGCCTTTATCCTCGCGGCAATCTGGTTTGCCTCGTCCTGGGTCTTGACCACTATGCGCTTGACCCTGGCCTGGCCGGGCTGTTTGAACTCCTCCAGGTGGTCTGCGTAATACTTCTTTATCTCCTTCTCCTCAATCTCCACCTTGTTCTGAACCTCCTCGGTGTAATAGACCCTCTGAAGCGCGCTTACCCTCGCCCTGTCAAGCTCCTTTGCCACCTCAGGAAGGGTGTCCAACCTGAGGTTCGCGCCCTCAAGAAGCGCGAGCTCCTCGTCCAGGAGGCGCTCTATGAGCTCCACCTTTCCCTCCGGGGTCTCATATCTCGGCCTATACATCGGAGGTATCTGGTCAAGGGCCTTGTCCACCTGGAGCTTGGTTATGTAGATGGTATCGCCGGTGGCTGGGTCAATGAGCATCGCGGCGAACTCCTTGAAGTTGCGCTCAAAAACGCGCTCAACGCCGTCCAAAGCGTCCTGCGACCACGGGCTCTGCCTGAACTGGGTGGCGACCTGCTCGTAGGCCTTGGCCGCGTCAACTGTCTGGCCCATCATCTCAAGGCAGAGTCCCTTCCTATAAAGAACCTCGTCCTGGAGGGGATTCTTCTCCGGCAGGAGCTTGCCCGCCTCATCAACGGCCGCGGCGGCCTTGTCCGGCTGACCGAGCTTGTCATAGTATAGGTCGGCCATGTCCATGAGGACCCAGAACCGCTCTATGCCTGAGATGTTTTTTTGCGTGAGGCTCTTGTATGCCTGTTCGGCTTCAGAGTAGTCCTTTTTCAGCTCAGCGGATTTCGCTTTCGCGGCCTCGGGATACTTCATGGTCAGGTCAGGGTTCCTGACCACGCCGGGGGTGCATCCGGCGACCATCATTCCAGCACCAACGATACACAGAAGCGTCTTCTTCATCTTTCTTAAACCTCCTAAAAACATCAGTTTTTTACAAAGCCAAAACCACACCTCCCCACTGCTTATCCCCAAACCTGCTATGTAAGCAGTTTCCCTAGAGCCAAAAGGGCAACTCCTACTGCCACCGGCACCGTAAGGTTATCATCCACATCCCTGGCTATGAACTCAGCCAGGGCACCAAACAGCGCGGCGAATATTTTAATCCAAAAGGTCAAGCCGGGTAAAGTTGCGCTCAGGATGACGCCGACCACGACAAAGGCAAGTGCCCCGCCAATACTCTTTTCCCTGAAGCGCCAGATGGGAAAGTATTTTCCGAAAAGCGAGGCAAGAGGGTCCCCCAGGGAAAAGAAAAGGATGGCAAACGCGGCGACCGGGGCCGGGAACAACGCTACCAGGAACAAATAACTGGCAAGGAGGGCGGTTGATCCCGATATGGTCCGGCCTTCCTTTTCCTTGAAGAACATGGATAGGGCCTTCAAAAACCCTCGGAATCCCCACCTGAGCCTGAGTATGTCCGTGATTCCCGCGAGCACAAGGCCGCACGCGCAAAAGGCCACGATCGCGGGCTTCGGAAATAGCAGAACCCCTATGCCCACGAGGCCGGATAGGGCGTGTAGTGCCTTTCTCAGTTGCATTTAAGGATGAATATGATATGGCCGGGCCACCGGCCGGCGAAACCTGCCGCTCCAGTGATTGATCTGGAATTTTGAAACACTGGCCTCAAGCGCGGAACTTGCGCTCAGCCGGAAACTTCCCTTATCATTTGCCCCTTATGGCTGGCAACCCCACGAGAAAGAGAAAGTCATCGCCCCGGCTCCCTACTGGCATAAAGAAGCCCAGGGGAAGCGCAGTGGGCGAGAAAAAGAAGCTTTTGATAGTTGAGTCGCCCACCAAGGCCCACACCCTGAAGGGATACCTGGGAAGGGATTTCAATGTCCTGGCGTCCCAGGGCCACCTGGTTGACCTTCCGAAGAGCACGCTTGGAGTTGAGATAGAGAACAACTTTGAACCGAAATACATCGTGGTCAGGGGAAAGGCGGGGATACTTAAGGCCCTCAGGGAAGCCGCGCAGAATGCCAGCAAGATATTCATGGGAACCGACCCTGACCGCGAGGGCGAGGCGATAGCGTTTCACATCGCGGAGGACATATCAAAATACACGGAATCCCCGATCAAGAGGGTTCTCTTCTACGAGATAACAAAAGAGGAGGTAACCAACGCGCTTGCCAACCCGACAGAGATAGACATGCGCAAGGTTGAGAGCCAGCAGGCAAGGCGCATACTTGACAGGCTCGTTGGCTACAAGGTTTCGCCGTTCCTCTGGAAGATAATAAGGGGCGGGCTTTCCGCTGGCAGGGTCCAGACCGTAGCGCTGAAAATTCTCGTGGACAGGGAAAAGGAAATAAAGGCATTTGTCCCGGAGAAATACTGGGTTCTCGTTGCCGATCTTGAACACAAAAAAGGCAGGTTCCAGGCGAGGCACCCGGAGCGCATAAAGAACTTCTCGGTAGCCAGGGAGCTGTCCGCCAGGATAGGAAAGAAGGATTTCATAGTTGACGAGTTCAAGGTTTCAAAGAGGAAGTCATCGCCACCTCCTCCCCACAAGACAAGCACCCTCCAGCAGGAGGCCTCAAACCTTTTCGGCTTCAGCCCCTCAAAGACCATGTCCGTCGCGCAGAGCCTCTACGAAGGCGTTGACCTGCCAGAGGGGAGAACAGGCCTCATCACATACATGAGGACGGATTCGGTCAGGATGGCCGACAAGGCCGTCAAGGAAATAAGGGATCTCATTTCGGAGACATGGGGCGAGACATTTCTCTCGGAAAAACCCAGGGTTTATCAGGATAAGGCCAAGGGTGTTCAGGCCGCACACGAGTGCATAAGGCCAACCGACCCCACCCGCACCCCTGAGAGCATTCGGGGACACCTCTCCGAGGAGCAGTTCAGAATATACAGCCTGATCTGGCGCAGAGCGGTTGCGAGCCAGGCAAAGGATGCTCTCTTTGAGACCCACTCCGCGAAGCTTCACCCAGATGGCTTGCCGGATATACCCTTTCAGGCCTCCGGGAGGAAGCTCCTCTTTGAAGGGTTCTACAGGATAACAGGGGAAGAGGTCAAGGCCGAGCCCCTCCCGACCATGAAGGCCGGCGACAGGGTCAAGCTCCTGAATCTTGAGACCGAGGAAAAGGAGACCGAACCGCCGCCAAGGTTCACGGAGGCATCGCTGATAAAGACCCTTGAGGACAAGGGCATAGGCAGGCCATCAACATACGCGACCATCGTTTCAACCCTGTTTTTCAGAGGATATGCTCAGAGGGACAAGCGTTCGCTTGTTGCAACCCCGCTGGGTATCCTGGTTTCTGACATACTCAT
>CBFGJU010000088.1:0-7362 GCA_965649155.1 Caldifarciminota bacterium
CAGGCCCCGTGCCTGTCCAGGGACGAACCCAACCTCATCCCTACATCTCGCACTAGCAGAGGGTTTCCGATTCATGCAGGATCTGGGTTCAAACCATCATGCCGCATCAGCCGGCCCCGTCAGCGTTATTTTCCTCCCCGCGAGCGCCTCCATTTCGGGATCATCGTGCGCGACCGCCACGATGGTTTTCCCTTCCAGGCTAAGTTCCTTGAGAATCTTCATCAGCCTTTCCTTCCAGTGTGAATCCAGCCCAGCACCTGGCTCATCCAGCAGGAATACATCGTGATCCGGGGTCAGGATTGTGGCAATGGCGGCCCTTTTTTTCTGGCCCCAGCTCAGAGTATATGGGGGCCTTTCCAGTAGGCTTTCCAGTCCCATCATCCGCGCGGCCCTCGCCACTCTCGTTTCCGCGCAATCCAGTCCGAGGTTCCGCGGTCCGAAAGCCAGGTCTTCGCCAACGGTCGGCGAGAAAAGCTGGATATCCGGCTCCTGGAACAGGGTCCCGACCCTGCGCCTGAACCACAGCGAAAAGTCCCTGTCGTCGGCCACTTTTTCCGTGAGCGGTCTTCCCTCAAAGAGAACCTCTCCCCTCTGGGGAAAAAGAAGTCCGGCCATGATCCAGAGCAGGGTAGTCTTTCCGGAGCCGTTATCGCCGGAGATGAGCAGAAATTCCCCCTGCCCAACGCTCAGGGACAGGTCTCTCAGGGCCTCAATCCCGTTCGGATAAGCGAATGACACGCCGGAAAGCCGAAAGACTTCCATTTATTCAGAAGACCCAGATGATAACCGAGATCGCTATTGCGAAACCAGCAACCCACCCCGCATCCCCTATTGATGGCCGCGTCCTGATTGTCGCGCGCGGCTTTCCAGCGTAGCCCCTCGCTTTCATTGCGAGATAGACCTTTTCCCCGGTCTCAGCTGATCGCACGAAGAGCAATCCGACCCTTGAACCTATGAATGAAAGGTTGTTACGGAAACCCTCCCTGGGATCCCTCGCGAGCCTGCCCAGGAACATTTCCCAGGCCTCCCTCGCTATGAGCGAGATGTATCTGTGCGCTCCAAGGATTATCTCAACCATCAACGATGGCAAGGGGAGTGCCGAGAGCAAAGCGTGCGGTTCCTCGGTCAGGAAACCAGCCCCTGTCCAGCATATCGCCGCGGAGGTTCTCAGGCAGAGCGTTATCGCGGCCCAAATCCCGTTGGCGTAAACCGGAAAAATCCAGATATGCGTTGGTTCCTGCGCGCCCGCTGGGATGAATAATGCCGGCAGGGGCAGTATAAGGCCAAACAGGAGTATGGGAGGCCCGAGCCTTGATAGAAACGAAAGGGGTTTCGCCTTCCACGCTATGGCGAAAGTGAGCGCCAGGGCAACTAGCAGTGCCAGAGATAGTCTGTCGTGAACGAGCGAGGATACTGTCACGCCAGAGAGGACTATCAATATCTTGACAAAAGGGGAAGGCCCTCCCCGGTTTACCGGTTCGGGGAAGGCCAGGCGACCTATGGTTTTCAGGTTTTTTCTCGCGAAGCTCAAACTATTGGCTCGTCTCCTTTTTACTCAGGGTCAACAGATAAACAAGCCCAACGCATATCCCTATGCCGATAACGCCAGAGAGGATGTAGATAACTGCCTGAACCCAGAAGTTCTCCCCCAGTTGCGGCAGAGAGTAGTCCGGGATCAGCACAAAGGGATGGATCTCAGAAAAGCGCTGAAGCCCCGCGGGGATGGCAATGCCCATCTCCTCCAGCTCCTCTATTCCCCACTCTCCCCAGGCGGTTCCGGGTGCGAGCATTCCCAGGGGGGCAAGCAGAACGAGAATTCCAAGGCCTATCCAGAGCTTTTTCATTTCTCTGTCCCCCTTATCCTGTCAGGAAAGTTCCTGGCAACGAACCAGAAGACTGCCGCGGTCAATATTGCCTCAGCGACACCGGCTATGGCCAGGTGGCCGATCATCATGGCGGGTATGGCCACGCTGAGTCCATACGGGCAATAGAGCGGGGCGCCGGCCGCGTCCCTGAACAGCGCGGGCTGGATCCCGAATTCCACAGCCGCGGCAAGCGCGGCAATGTTCAGGGCTATGTATGAAGCTATTGCGACCGACACGATCCTCCTGGCAGACGCTATTCCAGATTTCCCGGCCATGAGCCTGTAAAGCCAGTAGCCCACCAGGGGCAGTATCACGCCCATGTTCAGGATGTTCGCTCCCAGGGCGAGGATTCCGCCGTCTCCGAATATAAGGGCCTGGATTATCAACACCAGCGATACCGCTATCACTGCTGGCCAAGGCCCCACGAGCGCGGCTATGAGCGTCCCCCCAACCGCGTGGCCGGTCGTCCCTCCCGGCAGTGGGATGTTGAACATCTGTATGACGAAGCTCAGAGCCGTGGTCGCCGCGAGAATCGGAACCGCCTTTGAGGTGAACTGCTTCCTGATCCAGATGAAGGCCCTTATAAGGAAGGGAATTGATCCCCCTGCCAGGACAGCGCATGTTGATGGGCTCAGGTATCCGTCGGGTATGTGCATCTCAGCCTCCTAGAAGTCAAGGGTGAAACCAGCTCCGATGTCGTTCCCCGCCTCCTTTGCCCAGTGATAGCTCAGGTCAAGTAGGAGGTTGCTTACCGGGAAAACCCTGATGCCGCCGCCAAGATATGTCTCCTCGGCGGAGAAGACCTCAGCGCAAATACCCAGCTTCTCGTGCGGATAATATACCCCTGCGGTTCCGAAAGAGAGCCTCGGGTTCCCGTATTCGTAGACCAGGTTCGCGAGGAGCTCGGTCGGGCCAAGCTCTTTTCCGAGTATTCCCCAGATGGTGTAGGAACCTTCGCCGGGCGCCCAGCAGGCTATGAGTCCCAAGTCCGGAAGGTATCCCCTCTCGGATAGGAATCCCCATTTGGTTGAGAGCTCAAGGCCGCCGAGCTCCCGTGGCTCACTCGCTGTCCAGGGGAAACCCATGTCCAGCTCAAACCTGCCCCAGCCGTGTTTCCACTGAAAATAGCCCTCTCTCGCGTTCAGAAAGCCCTGGCCTCCTTCCATCTCAAATACGCCAGCGTCAACCGGCCACGGGTCATCCGTGTAGAGGGGCCTCGTTCCGAGAAGTGCTAGTGAGAGTAGCGCCATCATCGTTCAACTCCTTTTGGGTGTTACAAAGTGAGAAAATTATAACACCAATGGCCGGGCCGGATCAAGCTCTTGTTTTGCCGACCCGCCGCGCGCCTTGAACCGAGATTGCCCGCGGCTGGATAATCTCTCCGTGCATGTCAACGACCCGGTTGTTCAAGAGTGGATAAGGGCCGAGGCCCTCCCGACCCCGTTCTGTCCTGGTTGCGGCCACGGCATAATCCTGAGGGCAATAATAACAGCGTGCTCGGAGCTGGGCCTTGACAGGACAAAGACCGTCTTTGTTTCAGGCATAGGTTGTTCCGGCTGGATCTCTTCGCCAATGATAAACGCGGACACCCTCCACACCACCCACGGCCGACCCGTTGCTTTTGCGACCGGACTGGCGCTGGCGAGACCTGATTTGACGGTTATAGCCATAGGTGGTGATGGAGACATAGCTTCCATAGGTGGAAATCACCTGATACACGCGGCCCGCCGAAACCTCAACATGGCCATCATCATGGCCGACAACATGAACTACTCCATGACCGGCGGCCAGGTCTCACCGACGACTCCGGAGGGCGCGAGAACATCAACCACGCCGAAAGGGAATCCATGGCCCTCTTTTGATGTGGCTCGGCTGGTCAAGGCCGCCGGCGCGGCCTATGTCGCCAGATACACGACATATCATTACAGGCACATGGTCAACGCCATAAAAAAAGCCATCTCGGTTGAGGGAACAGGTTTCGTCCAAGCGATAAGCAACTGCCCTATTCACTATGGCAGGCACAACCTTGAGGGCTCAGCCGCGGACATCCTGAGGTGGTATCGCGAGGCTTCCGTCAATCTGAACAGGGCCGCTGGGATGCCCCCCGAGGAGCTTGAGGGAAAGATAATCATAGGGGAGTTCTGAGTGTGTCCGGAATAACCCTTTTCGGGAACAGAACCGACCCTTCGGGGTCAAAGAGGATATGAACATGAGTATTGCGCTTGCTCTGTTGCTGGCAAACCCGGGCCCTCCGAGCGCGGAGAGGATAGGTTTTTCGGTCATAGGCGGAGGCACCGTGTCTTCCGCCAGGTCCGAGACCCTCTGCCTTTGCAGGAACGAGAAACAGTTGAAGAAGGCAATGGCTGAGATGGGGATAACGGGAGAGGTCCGGTGGCCCTCTGGCCTGGGAAAGGGCGTTGTCATAATTGCTTTCCTCGGACAGAGGCGGACGGGCGGCTATGGACTTGATCCTGTGGGCGTCTACATGGTGGATTACAATGCCGCTCATGTGGGCTGGGAGATGATGTGGGATATGGGTATAACCCCACTCCTGGAGGAAGACGGCATAGACCCTGCCTCGGTTCCCCCCGCGCCCATAGACAGGGTGCGCGACGCGGTCGTTGTGATAAGGGAAACCTGCCCGCCGAAGGACGCCATGCTCACCCAGATGATAACCAGCCCATATGTTATACTCGCTGTTCCGGATCACAAGCTCATGGAGGTCCATGTCAGGTTCGTGAGGTGCTCGCAATGACCATGGCTACCCTTTTTACCCTTTTCGTGTTTTCCAACGCCGGGCCCTCTGGCGTTGAGAAGGTGAGTTTCAGCGTTGTCCTGGCAGGGCCTTTCTGCAAGGCCGAGAGGGAAACCGTGATAGTCTGCCGGAACAACGACGAGCTCATGAGCGCCATATCCGGGTTCGGGATATCCGAGAAGATGAACATCATGCCGGACTTCCCGGATGTCATAATAATCATGGCCTTCCTGGGCAAGAGGCCGACTGCTGGCTATGGGATTGAGCCTGTTGCTCTATACTCCGTCTTTTACAACGAGGCCGGGGTTGATGGGAAAAGCGTCTGGGAATGGGAAGTCAAACCCCTCCTTGCCCAGGATGGTCTTGACTCGGCGGCTGTTCCGGTCTACCCGATAGATGATGCTGGCGACGCGGTTCTCGTCGCGAGGGAAAAGTGCCCGCCGGTGGGCGCGATGCTCGCTCAGGTGATAACCAGCCCCTATGTGATAATAGAGGTCCCGAAAGAAAAGGTTAAGACCATAGGGCTTTCCCTGATAAAATGTCAGAAATAGCACTGACGATAATGAGCGTGATGCCTGCTGATCAGGGCCTCTCTCCGGAGGACTACGAGGTCATATACGCCTCTGATTTTGGGGGCATGACCGAAGAGAAGGCTTTTGTGCTCAAGGGCGAGGATGCCCTTGTGAGGCTTTGGGTTGAGAGAATAGCTGGTTGGGAAGCGCCACTGTCGGAGGTGGACCCCGATTCCTTCGCTATAGTCCTTTGGTTCCCTGGAGAGGTCCAGACCCCCGGCTACGATTATGAGCTCAGGAATGTGTTTCTGAGATACAGGGGCCAGGTGGACACAACCCTCTTCCTGGTATTCAAGGTTCTTTACAGGCATGGCTCCTGGGATGGAACATACATAAAGCCAGCTGTGGTTGTGAAGGTTCGCAAAGACCTCTCCTATCTACCCTCTGGTTGGTGGGAAAGGTGTTCGGTGGAGGTAGAGAAAGAATGATCTTGCTCGCATCCATCCTTATATGCGCGGCCGGTGCAAAGTCCCACGCTCTCGGTTTTGAAGAGCTATACTCCGCGCCTCTTGGCGGTTTTGACCAAGAGACAGTTGTAGTGGTCGCTGACGAGGAGTCGTTCGGGAGGCTGTGGGGCCAGGTCATGGGCTTCATGATGGACAAGCCCTCGGCAAGCCCACATGTGGATTTTTCCGAGTATCTGGTTGTCGCATACTTTCCCGGGGCAAGGCCCACCCTCGGATTCAGGTTTGAGGTCAAAGGGCTTTCCTTCATTGAAGGCAAGAACCCTACCCTGCTCCTTCGGGTCTCGGAGACCCCTCCTGAGGGCATGGCCGCGCAGATGATCTCCCATCCCCTTGTCATCCTCAAGGTGAGCAAAACGGATGCTCCAAAAGGATGGTGGGAGAAGGATTTCAGGATTTCGGTGGAGAAGTAGGGGAGTGCAGGGTAGGCCAGGAACTGATCCCTGGGTTTCCAGGGACTGAAGCCCATGGCTACCCGGACTTATGACAGGGACGAAACATGAGAACTGAGATACTTATGGCAGGCTCTGGGGGCCGCGGGGTCGTCCTGGCCGGCGCCGTCCTGGCAAAGGCCGCGGCAAAAGCCGGCAGGTTCGCCTCCTACGGAGCGATATACGGCGCCGAGGTCAGGGGAGGCCTGACCGCGGCTGAGATAGTGGTTTCGGACGAGCCAATAGACTTTCCATTCCCGGAGACCCCTGCCATAACCTTCGTTTTTGACCAGGCCTCATACGATAAGTATGTCCTTCCCCACGAGCCGACCAGGCTTCTCTTGCTGGACGGTGAATTCGTTGAACTGAAGAAAAACCACACGGCCAGGGTTCTGCGCTTTCCATTCACCCTTCTGGCCTCCGAGGAGATAGGTAGCCCCATAATGGCAAACATGCTAGCCATAGGGTTCATCGCTGGCCTCACCGGCGTCGCTGATCCGGAGCACGCGGCGCGCGCGCTTTCCGAGGATGTGTCTCCGAGATTCCTTGAGGGAAACTCCGAGGCCTTCAAGATGGGATACGACAGGAGCAATGAGTTCCTTGAATACTATTGACGAGATACACAAGCTCTACGCTCGTGGCGAGATGACTCCGCCGGATGTTGTCTCGCGTTTCGCCAGGATCATAGAGGAAAAGGAACCCCTGATTAACGCTTTCACTAGCCTTTTCCTGGAAGAAGCCGAGGCGCAGGCGTTCGGGATGGGAGAACCCCCTGATCCCCTGCCCCCTCTCTGGGGAATTCCCTTTGCCGTAAAGGATAACATCTGCTACCGGGATCACGAGACCACATGCGCCTCCCGGATGCTCCTCGGATACAGGCCCCCTTATACCGCGACCGCTCTCTCGCGCCTTCTGGACGCTGGCGGCATGATCATGGGAAAAACCAACATGGATGAGTTCGCGATGGGCTCAACTGGCGAGTATTCCTATCTTGGCCCTACCTCAAACCCGATAAACCCCGATCATGTTCCCGGCGGCACATCCTCCGGCTCCGCGGCCGCGGTCGCCGCAGGCATGGTTCCTTTTGCCCTCGGGACGGACACCGGCGGCTCGGTTCGCCAGCCCGCGGCCTGGTGCGGGGTTGTTGGTTTCAAACCCTCCTATGGCAGGGTTTCCCGCTACGGCCTGATCGCGTTCGCTTCGTCTCTTGACCAGATAGGAGTTATTTCCCATTCGGTTCGGGACAGTCTCAGAGTATTCCTTCTGATGGCCGGC
>CBFGJU010000088.1:7372-11638 GCA_965649155.1 Caldifarciminota bacterium
TATGACCCGATGGACTCAACCACCTCCGCGGATCCGCTTCCTTCCGCCGGGGAAATACTTGAATCGTATCGCGGCGTGAAGCTCAGAGTTGGTCTTCCGAGGGAATACTTCGGCGAGGGCACTGACCCGCATGTGGCCTCGGCTGTTGAGGACGCGGCAAGGCTTCTTGAGAAGGACGGGTTCTCCCTGAGGGAAATATCCTTGCCCCACACCCGCTATGTGATCCCCTGCTACCAGATCATAGTCGCCGCAGAGTGCTCCTCAAACCTCGCGAGGTTTGATGGCATCAGATATGGCTTCAGGGCAGACGAATTCTCCAGCCTTGAGGAGATGTATGTCGCCACAAGGGCCGAGGGCTTTGGGCCGGAGGTTCAACGCAGGATAGCCGCGGGCGCGTTCGTCCTCTCCGCGGGATACCAGGATCAATATTTCGGAAGGGCCCAGAAGGTCAGGCGTCTCATATCCGAGGATTACCACGAGGCCTTCCGGGAGGTTGATCTCATCCTCTCACCGACCTTCCCCGTTCCCCCGGCTAGAAAGGGAGAGAAGCTCTCTGACCCTCTGGCAGTCTATCTCATGGACACCCTGACAGCGGCCGCGAACCTGGTTGGGGTTCCGGGCATAAGCGTCCCGGGCCATCCGGATTCGTCCGGTTTCAAGCCAGGAATCCACCTGGCGGCCCCGCGCATGGGCGAGAAGGCCCTGTTTATAGCCGCGTTGAGGCTGGAGGAACTATTAGCTCAGCAGTGATGAAACTCCCTTTGGAAATTTCGCCCACACGGCTCGTCAGAGCTTCTGCTACCGGATCAGGGCCAACCCCTTTTGTTCTCAAGGCTTTGCCGGATACCTCCACTGCCGGGTGGGGAACGCACCTTGATCATACACGCCGGATCGGTTATAATTTATTACTGGCACAATGTGGACTTTTTACGGGTTAGTAGTTCTTTCATTTCTGCTGGGTCTTTTCGGAACCTGGGTCTTCCTGCTATTTTCCAGGAAAACCGGCCTCTTCATGGACGGCACTGCCAAGCGCAAGATACACAACGGGAAGACGCCCCGCGGGGCAGGAATCGTTTTCTACATCCCCTTCCTCGTCTGGGCCCTCCTGGACAACAACGGCCACAGGTGGCTTCTCATCCCCGGAACCACGCTACTCATCCTTGGCGTGGTTGATGACCTCTGGGGAATGAAGGCCTGGCTGAAGCTCATTTTCCAGACAGCCATAGCCGCGATCACATGGTTCGCGGGTTTCAAGATCACTGCCCTTTCCCTTGGCCTTTTCTCCGTGCCCCTCCCTGAGCCACTCGGCATTATCTTCACGGTTTTCTTCCTGGTCGGCATGATGAATGCCTTCAATTTCGTGGACGGCCTGGACGGTCTCGCCGGGTCCCTGGCGGTGGCGTCCTTCGTGGCGATCGCGTTCCTGGGCCAGCTTGCCGGCCATCAGATCGTCTGGTGGGGCGCGCTGATGATGGCCGGAGTCCTGGCAGGTTTCCTGTTTCTGAATTCCCCTCCCGCAAAGGTCTTCATGGGAGACATGGGCAGTCATTTCATAGGCTACATCGTTGCCCTGATGGCTGTAAATGTCATGAAAACGGACTCCGGGTTCCTGGTCATACCCGCGATACTCCTGGCAGTTTTCCCCATAATGGACACCTTCTTCGCGATAATCCGGAGGCTAAGGCGCCGTAGCCACCTCTTCGGCGCGGACAGAGACCATCTTCACCACAAGATGTTCGCCGCTACCAGGAGCATTCGCGCCGCTGTTTTCATCCTGCTCGGGGCCAGCGTGATCACCTGTATCCTTGCTGTTATAACGGCCTGCTGGCCCTGGCTTTCCCTGCCGGTTGGTTCTGCTGTTTTTCTCGCCATAATGACCTGGGGGATATACGCGAGGGCGGTATAGGGCGGGCGAACGAGAAGCAGTGATATGCGTAATCCCATATCCTTGCGTTTTCCGGGGTATTTATCCGGTTCCCGGCTAAAAATGGCAAAGACCTGTCTCCCTGCATTATAATTTTCCCCCTGCTGGTGTAGCTCAACCCGGCAGAGCAGCTGATTTGTAATCAGCAGGTTGTGGGTTCAAGTCCCACCACCAGCTCTCAGGCAGGATCTTTCCTCTAAAATCCGGAGAAAACCCGGAGGGATACCCAAGCGGCCAAAGGGGGCGGGCTGTAAACCCGCTGGCTGACGCCTACGGAGGTTCAAATCCTCCTCCCTCCATTTTAACCGGTCGGAAAAACCGACCCCCGCTCTGCGGGTCCAAGGAGATAGCATGAAGAAATACGAGACCATGGTCATCCTTAACCCGGCCCTGGAGGATGACGCCATAGCCAGGCTGGGTGAAAGGATAAGGGATATAATCTCAAAGAAAGGCGAGATCGTGAGCGTGGACGAGTGGGGGAGGCGCGAGATGGCCTACGAGATAAAGGGTAACAGAGAGGGTTTCTATCTGGTCATCCAGTTCAATGCCCCGCCTGAGGTTCCGGGAGATCTCTACAACGAGTTCCGGATGAATCCGGACATACTCCGGGGCATCATCGTAAAGGAGGATTGACATGGCAGAGCTCAGATTGCCCAGCATAAACTATGTGATACTATCAGGACGTCTCACCCACGATCCGGAGTTGAGATACACTCCAACCGGCAGGGCCGTCCTGAACCTGCAGTTGGCTTCCAACAGGCGCTACCTGGTTGGAGACGAGTGGAAGGACGACACCCTGTTCATAAGGGTGACCGTCTGGGGTCCAAACGCTGAGAGGCTGGGTGGCAAGCTCACCAAGGCTTCCTCGGTGGTGGTTGAAGGACGCCTGACATACCGCCAGTGGGAATCCGACGGACAGAAAAGGAGCACCATAGAGATCCAGGCCATGCGCGTCCAGTCGCTAGATAAAGCGCCCACGGATGCCGCCGAAACCGAGCCACCGGTGACCACCGAGGCTATGCCCGATTTTGACGAGGGCGCGCCGGACGAGGAACTTCCGTTTTGAGGTGACGAAATGCCCAGAAAAAGAAGAACATGCGAGTTCTGCAAATCCGATCTCAGATCCATAGACTACAAGGACACCGAAACCCTCAGGCGCTACATCACCCAGAGGGGAAAGATGTTCTCCCGCCGCTCAACAGGGCTTTGCGCTTACCACCAGAGGCGCCTTGCCAGGGCCATAAAGAGGGCCAGGATCATGGCGCTTCTCCCCTTTGTGCAATCTTACTATTCGTGAGGCCAAAATGAGCACCGTGAAAGTAATACTTCTTAGAGAGGTAAAAGGCCTCGGCGGAGCCGGCGACACCAGGAGCGTAAGGGGAGGCTATGCCAGGAACTTTCTCCTGCCAAGAGGGTTGGCAGTGCTCGCTACCCCCGAAAACCTCAGGAGATACGAGGACCTCAAGAGAACCCACCAGACCAAGGCCCAGAGGCTGAGGGAAGCCGCGGAGGCAATCGCGGCCCGGCTCGCGGACCTGACCGTTGAGGTGAGCCTTCTTGTTGGAGAGGAGGGAAAAGCCTTTGGCTCGGTCAAGGCCTCTGATATCCTGGAGAAGCTCGCTGAGGCCGGCATTGACCTTGAGAAAGGTGCCCTGCGGCTTGATAACCCCATAAAAACCCTTGGTGATCACACGGTTGAGGTCAGGCTTGGGCCAGAGTTCACCGCTCCACTGAGGGTTAGGGTAGTTCCAAAGGAGTGAGTTGAAAAACCTCATACAGGTTGAGGTGTTCCGGGTTCTCTACGAACCGAACACAAAAAGCAATCTGGTTCTCCTCAGAGAAATTGATGGTGTCAGGGTTCTTCCAGTGTCCATCGGGATCTTTGAGGCCGAGGCAATCGCTCGCGCCCTCCACGGGATAACATTTGAAAGGCCCCTTACCCACGACCTCATCAAGAACCTGATAAAGGAGATGGGTGGAACCCTTGAGAAAATAATAATAAACGACCTCAAGGAGAATGTCTTCTACGCGAGGCTCATCATAAGGAAGAACGGCGAACTGCTGTCCCTGGACGCGAGGCCATCGGATTCCATATGCATAGCGACGCTATGGGGTTGCCCCATATTCGTTGGCGCGCAGGTCATGGAAAAGGCAGGGGTGGACTTGGACGAGCTTCCCCCTGAGGAGGATTCGGATGAGGGGCCTCCGGAAGGATACGCGTGAATGCCACCTGGCTCCTTGTTCCTTGCTACTCGTTTGCTCCTGTTCTGACCACGATAGTTGGGCCGCCACGCCCCGAATGGCAGACCAGACTGCCTTTGCCCTTATAAAACCAAGGAGGT
>CBFGJU010000089.1:0-3972 GCA_965649155.1 Caldifarciminota bacterium
AGGGAGGCTACGAGATGGAGGGAGGATGGGTAATCCAGCTCTTTCCAGATTGAGATGAGCTCATCCCTCAGGATAGGGGAGTCATACATTCTCCTCCTTCCTGGTCTTACAGGGGTATCATCTGTTGGGTTCTTCTTCCTTCCCGACAACAGCCTTATGGCGTGCTTCCTGCACCTGATACTCGTTATCCTCATGAACTCATCTATGAGCTCTCCGAGCTCCTTCCTTGACCCTGCCTTGCGGTATCTCATCCTATACCGCATCAGAACATCGTTTCCATTTAATCGGCTCACTTTACGCATACCTCCATGATTATAGAGCCTTTCGGTAGCTTTCATTTTGAGCTAGACGGGCCGTGTTGGGTAGCTATAATTATGAGCTAGCGCGGTGGGTTGCCCCCTGTTCCCTTTTGCCCGCATAATTTGTTCGTGGTCGGAAATCTCTTGCTTGGCCTCGGCCTTGTCTCAAAAGCTCCCCCGGCGATAATTTCCGGCGACCTCCAGGGGATAAAAAACATTGAGATAGTTGCTTTTGCTGGTCCTCTCTGTTCGCTGGATCTTGACCGGGACGGCAAAGAGGAGATCTTCTTCGTATCCGAGGCCACGGGTTGGCGGGATGAGTGGGTCGGTGGGCGCTGGGTCGCCTACGAGGTTCTTTCAAAGCGCGTGAACATGATACGCTCGGCCGACACCCTGATGATTGCCTCGTTCGCTTGTTCCTTCCGAGCAGGCGATGAGCCGCCCCCCATATTCGTCTCGGTTGGTTTTCTGGATGCCAACGGAGATGGCTTCCTGGATATGGTTATTGCCGAATGGGACGAGGATGGGCTTTCCCGGATGACCATATACGACCTCTCGGCCCTCTGCCGCGGCGATGATCCGGAGATAGCTGGCCTCATGCCGGATCTCATCTGGGCAAGCTACGAGTTTTCCTGGCCAAGGGTGAAGGTGGAAAGCCCACGCGGCAAGCGCGAATACCTCTGGGTGGATGGCGAATGGCTTGAAAACGATTAGCGTGGTTGATCCCCCATGGCCGCCTGCGCAATAATTTCTCCCGTGAGGGTTTGCGTCACCCGGCCTATCCCCGAATCCGGGCTTTCCCTGCTTGCTCACGAGGGTTTCCAGGTCTCCGTGAGACAGGATGAACTGCCCCCCTCGGAGGCCGAGCTTGCCCAGCTCGCCTCGGAGTTCCCGGTCCTGCTCACCCTCCTGACTGACCCGGTGACCGAGCGTGTCCTTTCGGCTGGGGTAAGGATGATCGCGCAGATGTCGGCTGGCCATGACAACATAGACCTTCCAGCGGCCAACAGGCACCGTGTTCTCGTTGCCAACACCCCCGGAGTCCTGACCGAGGCAGTGGCAGAGCTGACATGGGCCCTCATCCTCTCTGTCGCCAGGCGCATCGTCCCTTCGGATTCCTACACCAGGCAAGGGCGCTTCAAAGCCTGGGGCGCGACCCTGTTTCTGGGAACCGAGCTTGCTGGAAAGACCATAGGAATCCTCGGCGCCGGCAGGATAGGCACGAGGGTCGGCGAGATAGCGCGCGCTTTCTCCATGAGGGTCCTTTATTTTGACCGCGTTCCCTCCGGGAGGCTTGATGCCATTGGGGCGAAACGCGCCGAACTCGGCGAGGTTCTGAGAGAGGCTGATGTGCTGTCCCTGCACCTTCCCCTTACCCATGAGACCCGCGGCCTTATTGGAGATGCTGAGCTTGGCATGATGAAACCCACCGCAATACTCATAAATACGGCTCGCGGCCCTGTTGTTGACGAATCCGCGCTCGTCGCGGCGCTCCGGGAGGGCAGGCTCGCCGGAGCGGGCCTTGATGTCTATGAGGACGAGCCTCGCATAAATCCTGGCCTCGTCGGCCTTGAGAATGTCGTCCTCCTGCCTCATATAGGTTCTGCAACCCGCGAGACCAGACAGGCAATGGCTGTGACAGCCGCGGAGAACATAATAGCCTTTGCTCGCGGGGAGGTTCCGCGTAACGCGCTTAACCCTGAGGTCATATGAGATACATGCGTGACGCTGTTGGGGATGTCCTTCCAGAGCTGGGGGAGCTGGACGAGCGCGTCGTCGTCCTTGACGCTGATCTTGGCCACAGCACCCGAGCCGCGGCTTTTGCCGATCGTTTTCCGGATCGCTATTTCCAGATGGGCATAGCTGAGCAGAACATGGTTGGCGTCGCGGCCGGCCTCGCCGCGGAGGGCAAGATCCCATTTGTCTCAACCTTCGCTATTTTCGGAGCGAGGGCCTGGGAGCAGATAAGGCTCTCGGTCGCGTATTCGGGCCTTCCTGTCAAGTTCATCTTCACCCACGCTGGCATTGCCACAGGCCCTGATGGCGCTTCCCACCAGATGACCGAGGACATCGCTCTGATGGCCGCGGTCCCCGGGATGACCGTCTTCTCCCCGTCTGACTATGCTTCCGCAAAGTGGGCCCTTCGCGAGGCCTATTCATGCCCGGGCCCAGCCTACATCCGGATGACCAGGCCGAAAAGCCCTGATGTTTATCCGGAGGACTACCCGTTTTCCCCGACCGTCCTCCACGGCGGCCCAGCCGGGCTCGCGATTGTCTCAACCGGACTCCTTACCCCGGTCGCCCTCAGGGCGCAGAATCTGCTCTCCGAGAGGGGCATCCCTTCGGTAGTATATGATGTCCTGCGCCTGAAGCCGCTTGTCCCCACCTGGCTTGAGCCGGGCCATGCCGCTTTCGTTGTCGCGGAGGATCATGCCCGTCACGGAGGGCTTTTCTCAGTGGTCGCCCAGTCCCTCGTGGAGCAAGGGGCGCGAGCCATCGTCAAGTCCCTGAACGCTGGCGATGGGTTCGGCGAGAGCGGCGAGACCGGGGAGCTATACGAGAAATACGGGTTCACGCCAGATAACCTCGCCCGACTGGCAGAGGAGGCGCTGAGAGGTTAGGGATATGTCCGGTATCCTTGAGTTTCACGGCGTATCAAAGAGCTACATGGGCAAGCAGGTGCTCCTCGCCGCTGACATGGCCGTCCAGGAGAGGGATTTCGTTTTCCTCATTGGCCCGACCGGCATCGGCAAAACCACCACCATAAAGCTCTCATACCTTGACGAGAAGCCCGATCAGGGCAGGGTTGTTGTCCTGGGCCACGAGACTGCTGGCCTCAAGTCCAGGGAAATCCAGATGATAAGGCGAAAGATAGGGGTGATATTCCAGGACTTCAAATTGTTGAACGATCGCTCCGTCCTGGACAATGTCGCTTTCGGACTGGAGCTCACCGGGGTCCGCTCCCAGCTGGCGCGAGAGAGGGCAGAGGAGGCCCTTTCCGAGGTTGGACTGGCGGAGAGGGCCGCGGATGATGTCAAGAGGCTCTCCGGTGGCGAGAAACAGCGCGTCGCGATAGCCAGGGCCCTCGTCCGTGAGCCCCATCTACTTCTGGCAGATGAACCCACTGGCAACCTTGACCCTGATGCCACCCAGAGGGTCGTTGAAACCCTGCGCTACGCGAACGAGGTCAAGGGCACGACCGTCCTCTTCGCCACCCACAACCACAACCTTCTTGAGGCTGTCCCGCGGGCGCGCGTCCTATTCATTGAGGCCGGGAAGATAG
Organism: Caldifarciminota bacterium; assembly: GCA_965649155.1. Lineage (GTDB taxonomy): Bacteria > Hydrothermota > Hydrothermia > JBDRYB01 > JBDRYB01 > JBDRYB01. The sequence continues at coordinate 3,583 of CBFGJU010000089.1, forward strand.
AGGAGGTGGAGAGGTGAAGAAGTTTGAAATCAGAGATCCGATCTACAGATTCATTGAATTGGAAAAGGGCGAGATTGAAGTCATAAATTCCTGGCCCTTTCAACGCTTGAGGAATATAAAACAACTAGGGCCAACCTACCTGGTTTATCCGGGTGCCAACCACACGAGGTTTGAACACTCTTTGGGAGTGATGCACCTGTCAAGCTTGGTTTTTGACAAGATGTGGGACAAGGGGTTTTCCGAATACATCCCTAAGGGAGAGAAAGAATTTTATCGGGAGGCTCTCAGACTTGCCTCTCTCCTCCATGATCTTGGCCATCCCCCGTTTTCGCACGCAGGCGAGGAGGCTATGCCGGATATTAAACCGAACAAGAAGGCCAATCACGAGCA
>CBFGJU010000090.1:0-3963 GCA_965649155.1 Caldifarciminota bacterium
ACTCCTTTGTGAAAGGCCTTGAAAGCGAACCTGAATGCGGGGCAAGGTGCGGGGCCTGTTTCAGGTTCAGGTTCAGGCTTTTGGCAATGAAGGCGCTTGAGCTGGGGATAAGGAACATCTCAACCACCCTGACCATAAGCCCGAAGAAGGATCCGGATCTCGTGAACAGGATAGGGCTTGAGATAGCGTCAGAACGCAACCTCGTCTGGGTTGAAGCTGTCCTGCGAAAGCGCGGGGGATTCCTCAGAAGCCTGGAATTATCAAGGGAGCTGGGCCTGCTCAGGCAAGGCTACTGCGGGTGCGAGTTCAGCTATAAGGTGTCGCCGTAGGGACACCGCTCCTCATATAAGGTGTCGCCGTAGGTACACCGCTCCTTACTTTACTTTGAATCCACGGCCCCGGTTGCCTTAAAATATCTCCATGCTCCTGGCGCTTTTGGCCATCACACCAGAAAAGGCCCTCGCTGACACCGGAGGCGGCGCGGGAACATGGTATGCTCCGGAGACAAGGGCTGAGATGATGTCCGGGGTCTGGTTCGGACTTTTCTTTGAGGACTTTGAATCCGGCGCCTTTCCGCCGGGCTGGGCCGTTAGGGACAGCAACGCGGATGGCCAGAGCTGGAAGGTGAGGCCCTCGGCAAGCTGGCACATCACGGCAATGCCCCCGTCCCCGGGGAACTATCTGGCGAGCTACGATGATGACTCGCTGGGCTGGAACCCGGAGACAGAGGAGGAGCTCCTCTCCCCTACCATACCCATCGCTGGCTACGACACCCTTCGCCTGATCTACGGCCTGGGCTATCAGAACTTCAAAGGCCAGGACACATTTGCGGTTCGCGCGCGTTTTCACGATGGGACAGGTTGGGGGCCGTGGCAGGACCTCGCCATATACAGCTGGGATGTTGGCTCAGGCAGGTGGGATACCCTATCACTGTGGGCGTGGCTCCCTGCTGAAAGCCTCCAAATATCCTTTCTCTGGATTGACCACACATGGCTTCACTGGGACTGGTATGTCTCGGTGGACAACATCCTGGTTGAATACCTGCTTTCCCTGCCGGTCAACCTGACCGCTTCGGAGATCCTCTCGCCGGGTGCTCTTGAGGAGGAGGGGGCCGGCGTGATCCCCGGGCTCAGGGTAAAAAACACCGGGAACCAGGACATTCCAGGTAGCATAACCGCTAATTTCTTCATAACGGACACATCCGGGCTCCTTTACCAGGACACGAAAACCCTCCCTGGCGGCCTGCAGGCCGGGGACTCGGTTGACTTTTTGTTCTCGGTCTGGACAGCGGGGCCAACTGGTGGGCCTTACACCGCGACGGGTTTCCTTTCATACCAGGACAGCTTCCCCTCGGACGACACATGCCGAAAGCAATTCGGGGTAATACCGGATTCTCTCCTGAAAAGGATAACCGTCCCCTATTCGCCGGACGCGCCAACGCTTGATGGGGTCATCAGCCCTGGCGAGTGGGACAGCGCCGCGAGGTGGGATGTTTCGGATTACCTGGCCAGGGACGACAAGACGGATTATCCGGGCTCGTGCTTCGTGCGCGCAGTCCACGACGCCTCGTTCTTGTATTTGCTATACGAGATGGTCGTTGACACCCTTGCCTCTGACACCGCACAGGCGTTCGTCTGCCTGGACGACAACGCGGATGCTTCCTGGCCGCCCCAGGACACCACAGAGGGCGTAAACAGGCTTAGGAATCCGGACACCTGGTCCTGCGCCTGGTTCAATTCGGATTTTACCCACGGGCCGTGGTATGAGTCCGGTCTCTCCTCTTTTGCATTCGGCCAGACCGAAGGCCACGCCACCCTTGAGATTGCTATTCCTCTCGTGCTCACGGATACGGGCCCGCAGTTCCTTGCCGCGAACCCTGTTCCCGATGGGGATTCGGTCGGTGTTCACATTTATTACGAGGATCCCCTTCTGGGCACAGTGGCATGCTGGCCCCAGGATGCCGGGGCATTCTACAATCCCGCAAGCTACGCCAAGCTTTACCTTGAGCCCTTCTCCCGCGCGGGCGAGTCCTCCGGGATAACAAGGCCACGGCTCCTGGCTCCTTCCGTTGCCAGGGACAGAGCCGAGATACTGCTTTCCCTGCCAGAGAAGACCAGGGCCTTCCTCGCGCTATACGATGCGACCGGCAGGCTGGCCCTAAGGCTCCTTGACGGGGAGACCGGGGCCGGCCTTCATCGCTTCAACCTGGAATTTCCTGGCTCAGGGGTCTATTTCCTAGTAGCGAGGGCAGGGGGGTGGTCAGATAGGGTTAAGATGGTCTCAGTGGATTAGAGACCGAGGGCAGGGGGATTATCCATGTTGCTCTTTGATCGCTGATTCGGTCCTCTCCCTTGCCCAGGCGTCAGCCTCAAGCACATCCCCGATCTCGTTGACTGGTTTCGGGATGTATTCCCAAAAGACCCTCTCAACCACATCGGTTATCCCCAGGAAGGAGAGCTTTTCCTCCAGGAAAGCCTGGACCGCGACCTCGTTCGCCGCGTTCAGAACAGCAGGCGCTGTGCCCCCTTTGGCAAGGGCTTCCCACGCGAGGGGAAGTAGCCGGAAGGTTCCCGCGTCAGGCTCCTGAAATTCAAGCCTTAAGCCCCTGAGATCCAGCTCCGGAACCTCTGAGGGCAGGCGCTCCGGGTAGCTCAGGGCATATTGTATGGGGACGCGCATATCAGGCAGGCCCATGTGCGCGATGAGCATCCCGTCCCTGAGCTGGACTAGAGCGTGGACCGTGCTCGTGGGATGTATCACAACCGATATGTTTTCTGCTGGGAAACCGAAGAGAAAGTGCGCCTCTATGACCTCAAGGACCTTGTTCATCAGGGTCGCGGAATCAACCGTTATCTTCGGCCCCATTGACCAGGTCGGGTGCCGGAGGGCCTGTGCGGGGGTCACCTTTTTCAGCGCGGAGGCCTTCTTGCCCCTGAACGGCCCGCCGGACGAGGTTATTATCAGCCGGGTGGCCTCGTGCCTCCTGCCCTCAAGAAGTTGAAAAAGAGCCGAGTGTTCGGAATCAACCGGGATGAGCTCCCCGCCCTTTCCAATGGCAGTTTCCACCAAAGGCCCGAACGAGACCAGGGTCTCCTTGTTCGCCAGCGCGACCCGCTTTCCCCGCTCAAGCGCCTTTATGGTTGGCAATGCGCCCGCGACGCCGGTCGTTGCTACAACCAGGATGTCATAGTCCTCGCGCTCCGCGAGCTCAACTAGGCTGTCCTTTCCCCTGTATAACCTCCACTTTTCCGCGGGGAAAGGAGCGTCCGAGGTTATCGCCACAGCCTCTGGCTTGAACCTCGCGGCTATTTCAAGAAGGGCCTCGTTGTTCCTGTGTCCTGAGACCGCGACCAGCCGGAAACGGTCCGGATACCGAGCGATGACCGAAAGTGCGCTCTTTCCAATGGAGCCAGTTGCGCCGAGGAGAGCGACGGATTTCATGTTTTTACTCATCCTTGTGTTTTTCGGACCTGAACAATTTGAACCAGTCAAGACCCAACTCAATGTATACCCTCTGTCTGAAAAGATGGTGAGGGTCTCTGAGCCGCTTCCCATCAGGCATAGAAGGGTTGTATTCAACCTCCAGCCCGATTCCTGATGTGACGAGCTTTGCCTTTATGTCCCTCGTTAGCTCTCCAGCGAAAACAACCAGGGTAGGAACAGGACTTGATCTGGCATCTTCAAGCGTATATATGAGTTTCTGATCCACGGTTCCGCCTCCGCCTTGATACTTTGCTTCTATACCAAGATATTTGTTACCGTGTTTCAATATCAGATCCAGTTTTCGGGGAATTCCCACAAATCTCCAGCCCACCGGTTTTTCTTCCAGTATCTCAATATCCTCACCCCAGGAAATTATGTAATTTTTCAGGTCATTCCTGAACCTGTTTCCGGCCCTGGTATCAGGCATTTTGTTTACCTCTTTTGTAGCTCGTTATTATCAATTCACGCACCGGCCCCCTC
>CBFGJU010000091.1:0-3947 GCA_965649155.1 Caldifarciminota bacterium
CTGGACAGGAGCTGGTCCTATCTATCTCTAAACCAGGTATTTCATCAACCCCTTTGTCCCCCCCTTGAACGAATACGCCTCGTATCCCATCCTCCGAAGGACCCTCGCGGCGTCAAGGCTTTTGAGGGCCTGATCGCAGTAGAAGACATAGACCTTTCCCTTTTCCAGGGGGAAAAGCCCTGCTTCCAGCTCCTCGTAGCCCGCGAGCAAGGCGCCCTCCGGATGCCAGGCCTGGTATTTGGATATATCTCTGAGATCAACCAACAGGGCCCCCTCTGGGATGCGATCTATCTCAATCTCGCCCGCGTCTTCCGGGGGCGTAGGGAGCCTGGTGATCTCAAGGGACGAGACCGTTTCTTCAACGATGTTCATATCCATCTTGCTCATGTGCGCTTCAAGCCTGGCGGCGTCTGAGCTGGTGACAGGATTGCCGCCAGCGAGGTCGCAGTATTCTCTGAGGCCTTCGGAAATGGCATGGGTTCCTGCTTTTCTCGCCAGTTCTATTATTTCCTCCTTGTCCAGGCCCAGGAGGGGCCTCATCACGGGGACCGCGGCCCCGGTTTCAAGCGCCACGAGGTTCGCCAGGGTCTGGGACGATACCTGGCCCAGGGATTCTCCCGTGACCACCGCGGGGTAGTTCTTTCTCATAGCGATTTCCCAGGCCGCGAGGTAGAAGCACCTCTTCAAGGCCATATTCCAGTATGAGCGTTCTACTCGTTCCTTTATACTCCGTATCACCCCGGAGAAATCAATGGTATAAAGGAGTCCGCCAGCCGCGCCCGCCCACTCCTCAACCAGGAACGAAGCACCCTGTTTCGCTCTCCTCTCGTGCTCAGGACCCCCTATGTTCAGAAAGAGAAAATCCACTGGCGATCCCCTTTTCAGCATCATCCACCCCGCGACTGACGAGTCAAAGCCCCCGGAGTAGAGGAGGAGGACCCTCTTTCCCGCGCCAACCGGCAGTCCTCCGGGACCCTTTGTCCTATCGGTGAAGAACCAGGCCTCCGCGCCGCTGATTTCCAGGTAGCAGGTTATTTCCGGGTGATCCAGATCAACCCCGGCCGAACGCGGCAAAAGCCTATCTCCCAGTTCGTTCTCAATGTCCTTTGAGGAAAACGGGTGAGAACCGCGCCGCCGGGCCCTTACCGCGAACCTCTTTGAGGCTACTTTCTCCGAGAATATCCGCTCTCCTTCTTCAATTATGTCGCGCATTGACCCGAATCCCCTCCTCTCGGCCCGTGAAAAAGAGCTGATACCGAAGCACCTGGCCAAAACCAGACCAGCCCTGGGGTCATCCGATTCCAGATAGGCCCTTGACCAATCCACAGTCAGCTTGTGAAAAATGCCCTTCCTGGCCAGGCTCGCCCTGAGGTTCTCCTCCAGTTGGGAAAGGAACCTCTTTCTCACCTGCCTGGACTTCAGCGCGAGCTCGCCATAGCGTATAAGGTAAAACATCCTTAAATTATAAACCATTGACTGATCTTCCTGTCCCTTACGGCCGCCCTGTCATGGGTTTGAAACCGGCGGGGTTTAGGTTTTATATTTTGTCCCTATGAGAAAGATCATTCCCCTGGCGCTTTTGGGCCTGAGCCTCGGCGCCTGCCACAAAACAGAGCCCGCGGACGCTGGCATGGTAGTGGCCTACATCTTCCACATGTCAAGCGACCTGGACGAGATAGATGTCTTAATTTACTCCGACCCCATGGCAGACCCATCGCGGTGCAGGGCTTTCCTGAACGACTGGCAGATACCGGGCGAGTGGTTCAGGAACACCTATGGCGCGGTTTATCTCGGAGTCCTGGTGACAGGCCTTGACCTCCAGCCTGGCTACATAGCCCAGCTGGATGTTGAATCGGATGTCGGGAGCTCCGAGGGTTCACTGAACATGCCGCACAAGCTTTCCTTCGTTTCCCACGCGGACTCGGACACGGTCGCGGTTGCTGACCTGACCGTTGCCTGGACGAAGGCCGGGGGCGCGGATTTTCACGACTTCTGGGTCGGGATAACAGGCTACACCCCTTCGGGAACGAAGCTCGGCGAGCGCTACATCTATTTCTTCACAAAGGATACCTCATATACCCTGCCCCGTGATTCCATAGTGTTCCCCGGCAACTACGGCTACTCGGAGATACTCTTTGACATAGACCCGTGCGCGGGGGTCATGCCTGAGCCCGGCGCAAGGACGAACATGAGCGGAGATATGGTCGGCAATTTTTACCTGATAAATACCACATCACCCACGCTGTTTCTCTACGCCGGGACGCCGGCCAAAGCTCAGTCCCCAGGCTTTTTGCCAAGGGAATCCTTCCAGAAGAGAGTAGAGAAGTCTCTTGGAGTCAGGTGATCACCTGATCTTTACCGCTCTCTCGGCGAGCCTCCTGTCCCCTGTTTCCAGAACGATGTAATATACCCCTGGCCCCAGGTTCTCGCCGAAGATGGCCGTGTTCTTTCCCGCCGCGGCTGGGCCTGAGAACGGCGTCTCGCAAAGCCTTCCGGAAATGTCATAGACCTTCAGAGATGTTTGCCCTGCCTCCGGCAGGAAGAACGAGGCCTCGCAGGTTTTCCGGAACGGGTTGGATGAAAGAATCAATCCCTGGCCTCCCTTGCCAGCGGACTCCCCAACTGACCAGCCGTTGACGACCGGCAGTATGAGCGCGGATGGATAAGACGCGTTGTGATAGACGGTGTTGTGCGCAATGAGGGTGTCGGTTTCCTGGCCGGGCGGATCCGCGACATTCGGGTTTGCACGGAACCGTGGCCAGTTTGAGCTGGATACAGCCAGACCTATCCTGTGCCCCGCGGGAAAGACATAAGCGGTTGGCCAGAGGTCAATCTTGAACTCGTATATCTCGCCTGGCGTCAGCAAGGCTGATGTGTCATAACCGAGCCTGTGCCTGGCCATGAGTATCCCGTCCGCGATGAGGATTCTCCTGCCGTCGGGATAAATATCAACAAGCTTGCCCGTGAAATCCGTGTCATACCTGTCCGAGCTCGCATAGAGCCTTAGCCAGATGTTGCCAGTTATCACAGCGTCAGATGTAAGGGGGTCTGTCTCATAGACCAGGACATCCGACCTGAGCCAGACCGAATCCGCCTGATTCCGTGGTCCCTGTGGCAATATCAGGTTCGTTCCTCCGACCGTGGGCACGGGATTCCGTGGGTCATAGGTGTATGTTTGCGAGGGTTCACTGCCCGGCGGCTCAAGTGAGAGCTTGCTTCCGCCGCGGAGATAAAGGAATGTGGGATAGCTCGGAACGGGCCATGTGTCCGAATCCTGCCATGAGTTCCAGTAGCCGGCCGTGTCAACAGGCCCCATGAGATAATACCTGACCGCCGGACCAGTTATCGCGCCTGTGTTCTTTAGCCAGTAGTCAAACCACGGCCAGGCAAGGGTGTCAAGGCCGATTCTCGCGTTCTCTGGGAATGTTATCTCGCCAACCTGGTTCCCACCAAGGGAGCCGTGTGACCACGGCCCCATTACGAGCTTCTGGTTTCCCCTCGCGCCGTCCGCGCCGTGGTATTGCAGGTCATAAAACGCCTCGCATGTAGCCTGCGCGAACATGTCATACCAGCCTCCTATGTGCAGGAAGGGAACATTTATCATCTCCCTTCTCCCTGAGACATCAAGCCAGGCCCAGGCCGTGTCCTTGTCCGGGTGTGAGAACCAGTATTCCCTCATGTATAGCGAGCCCTGGCCAGCGAGCCACCCGTCAGCATCATATTGTCTGTATTCCCCGCCTATCATGGCCGCGTGGCGGTAGAAGTCCCACGAGGCCATGATGGGCAATCCGCAGGTGAAGTGCGGGGGAACAGCGCCCGAGGCCAGGTATTGGGTTATGCCAAGAGCAGATCCGCCATATGTTCCGATTTTCCCGTTGCACCAGGCCTGGCTCGCTATCCACTCAATGCAGTCATAGCCATCCTGCTTCCCGTCCCGCCAGCCATCG
>CBFGJU010000092.1:0-3928 GCA_965649155.1 Caldifarciminota bacterium
CGGCCTCTATCTTTGTCATGAGCAGGGATGACATGGAGTCAACATCGTCTGCCCTTGATGGCTTCGCGAGGTAGTCTATTGCCCCCGCATCCAAAGCCTTCATGGTTATCTCCGCGCCGCGGGTGGTATATGAGGAGATCATTATTATTTTCCAGGGCCCCCTTGACAGCGTCTCAAGGGCTGTAAGCCCGTCCATCCCCGGCATCTCCACATCAAGGGTGATTATGTCCGGCGTCAGCTCGCGCGCCATTCTTATAGCCTCGTTTCCGTCGCGTGCAGTCCCCACCACATCAACCTTGCCGGATGACGCGAGTATCCTCGCCAGTGCCGTCCTTGCCACTGCCGAGTCGTCAACTATCAGCACCCTTATCCTGTCCACCGGAATGCGCAAAGGATAATGTCCCGGCTCGCGGGTTCTCAACTGCCAGCTATCATTTGTTGGTTTATTTGACCAATCCCCTTCCGGGGGTTTATAATATGTGTCCTTATGTGATGGTTTCTGCAAAGTGAGGTGAAAGCATGGAAAATATGGAAAAAAGATATACCCTGTATCTCAAGATAGGAGATGATGAGTTGTCGGTATCCGGCGAAGAGGCCAGCTATATACGCGAGATGCTTGAGGAATTCAAGTATCTGCACGCAGGCAAGGTGAGGGTGGCGGCTCCCGCGAAGGAGGCTGTTGACGCAGGCAAAAAGGCCAAGCCGACCGCCGGTGGGGATCCTGGTTTCACTGAGCTATACAAGAAGGTTCGCCCCAGGAAAGGAGTGGATAAGGCTCTGCTTTACCTGTATTACCTGCACGAGAAGGGTGAGACCAGAGGCGTCAGACCGAGGGAGGTTGCCAGGGCAATCGCCGGAACAGGCGAGAAGGCCCCGAGGGCAATTTCAACCAGCCTGGGCTATCTGAAGCGTCTCGGTCTGGTTGACATGAAGGACAGGTTCTGGAGCATAACCGACAAAGGGGTGGAAAGGGTCCAGAATAAACTCATCAGGTAGGGATGGTTGATGGGGCAGGTGGTTTTCCGAAATTTGGTGGGTGCTGGCGGGTTGTTCTTCGTTATATAATAAGCTCTGATGAGCCTCATTTTCGGGACAGCGGGCGTTCCGGCCAGGACAAAGGGCCAGGGCACTGACGAGGGCGTCAGGGAGGTCGCCCGGCTTGGTCTGGGTTGTATGGAGCTTGAGTTCGTCAAGGGCGTTCACATGAACACTGCCCTGGCGGCGCGGGTCAGAGCCGTTGCAGAGGAGTTCGGCGTCCGCCTCTCGGTCCACGCACCATACTGGATAAACCTTAATGCCAAAGAAAAACAGAAGCTCCTTCGCTCGGAGGCCTACATCCTTGATTCCGCGAGGGTTGGTTTTGCCGCGGGCGCGAGGGACATAGTGTTTCACCCCGCGTTCTACACCGGGGATGACCCCGAATCCGTTCACAAAAGGGTCGGGGAGTCCCTCACGAGGATACGGGAGAGCCTTTCGGCCGAGGGTGTTGATGTTATCCTAAGGCCCGAGACAACCGGCAAACCATCTCAATATGGTTCTCTGGATGAGCTGATGAGGCTTTCATCCGAACTGCCGGGTGTCTTGCCCTGCCTTGATTTCGCCCACCTTCACGCCAGGTCCGGCGGCGCGATGAACACCGAGAGGGAGTTTCACAACGCGCTTGACGCCATTGAAAAGGGCCTTGGGACATCTGCCCTTCAAAACATGCACATCCACATTTCCGGCATAGTCTATACGGCAAAGGGCGAGCGCGAGCACATTCCGCTTGAGGAATCCGATATGAACTGGAGGGGCGTCCTATCGGTCCTCCGTGAAAGGGGTGTCTCCGGAACGGTCATATCTGAAAGTCCAATACTTGAGGATGATGCCCTGCTGATGAAGAGCTTCTATGAGGGCCTATGAGGTGCCTCTCCGTCGCGGGTTTTGATCCGTCTGGCCACGCGGGCCTCTTGGTTGACCGTTTGGCAATTGAATCCTCCGGCGCAAAACCCGTTCTGGTTCCCGCCGCGCTCACCGCGCAGTCCTCCATGGGGCCGAAGGCTGTCCAGCCGGTCTCGCCTGATTTTCTATCGCGTCAGTTGGAAACCATTCTTGAGGATGGGAACATAGCAGTCGTGAAGACCGGCGTCCTTTTCTCGGCTGAAAACATCAGGGTTGTCGCGCGGTTCCTGTGCGAAAACCCTGCGCCCCTCGTTCTTGACCCCGTTATTAATGCCTCATCGGGATTCCAACTGCTTGAGCCAGGTGCCATAAATGTGCTTTCGGACGAGCTGTTTCCCCTTGCCCTGTTGGTGACGCCGAACATTGAAGAAGCAGAGAAACTGACCGGGCTGAAACCAGGCGATCCGGAGGAGATGGCAATGGCTGGGGAGATGATCTCCTCCATGGGGCCCCCTGCTGTTCTCGTGAAGGGCGGCCACCTTGAGAAACCCCTTGATCTCCTCTGGTTCGGTGGCGAGCTCAGGATATTTCCGCACGAGAAGAGATCTGATAGGAGGGGGACCGGTTGCGCGCTCTCCGCGGCCATCGCGGGGAGGCTCTCTCTTGGTGCCAGCCTGCCGGAAGCCGTCGCTTGGGGAATTGACTGGGTTCAGAAGGTCTATCTGGGATAGGGGCATTCCCTCGTTCCCTTACCTTAAAATATGAGGCCATGAGACACCCTTTTGAGCCTTTCAGGATAAAGATAACCGAGCGCATAAACATAACCACCAGAAAGGAGAGGGAACCCGCGCTCGCGGCCGCCAGATACAACCTTTTCCGTGTGCCTTCAAGAACCGTTATGGTTGACCTTCTCACCGATTCCGGAACCGGCGCCATGAGCCAGGACCAGCTCTCCGCGATGATGGCCTCGGACGAATCCTACGCTTGCCCTCGTTCCTGGGAACGCTTTGAGGCCGCGGTTCGGCAGTTCACGGGAATGCCACATGTTATCCCTGTCCACCAGGGCAGGGCAGGGGAGAGGATAGTCTGCGCGGCCCTCCTGAAAAGGGGCGATGTGATTTTATCAAACGCGCTTTTTGAGACCACCAGGGAAAACCTTGAGCACGAGGGCGCTCGCGGGGTTGACCTGCCGTGTCCGGAATCCGCTGACATATTCCTGGACTCGCCCTTCAAGGGCAACATTGATCTCGCCGCGCTTGAAAATCATCTGAAGATGGGCGGGATCAAGGCAGTGGTCATGACCCTGACCAACAATTTCGGAGGGGGACAGCCAGCCTCCCTTGAGAACATTCGTCTGGCCGCGTCCCTTGCGAGGGAGCACGGGGCATTGTTCTGGGTTGACGCTTGCAGGATAGCCGAGAACGCCTATTTCATAAAGGAAAGAGAGAGGATAAACAAGCCGGTTTCAGAGATAATCAGGGACATATTCAGCCTCGCGGACATAGCCACTCTGAGCACCAAGAAGGACTTCCTCACCCATACCGGCGGGTTCGTGGTCACCAGGGATGAATCCCTTGCCAGACGGATCAGGGAGATCATGCCACTCTGGGAGGGATTCCCTGACTACGGCGGAATGGCCAGGCGAGACCTTGAGGCCATTGTCCAGGGCCTTTCCGAGGCCACGGATGAGACCCACCTCGCATACAGGATTGCCCAGGTCGCTTATCTTGCCAGCGGTCTCAGAGACGCGGGTTTTCCGGTTCTCTGGCCTCCAGGAGGCCACGCTGTCTACATTGACGCGTCCGGCCTTCTGCCACATATACCCAGGGAGGAGTTTCCCGGCCACGCTCTGGCTTGTGCCTTTTACCTTGAGGGTGGTGTGAGGGGGACAGAGACCGACTCGCTCCTTTTCAGGGCCGATTCCCCCCGTGATCTCCTCCGGCTGGCCATTCCCAGGAGGGTCTACACCCGATCCCACATCGATCATGTCCTTGAGACAGGCGAGGCAATCCTCTCCGCGAAGGATAGCCTCAGGGGCTACCGGCTG
>CBFGJU010000093.1:0-2010 GCA_965649155.1 Caldifarciminota bacterium
TATGACCCCCAGAAGCACCACATAGTCTCCAACGCTTCCTGCACGACGAACGCTTTCGCGCACATGGTTCGTGTCATAAAGGAGCGGTTCGGGATAAAGAGGGGCCTGATGACCACTGTCCACGCCTACACCAACGACCAGCGCATCCTTGACTCGCCGCACAAGGACCTTCGCAGGGCAAGGACAGCGGGCGTCTCAATAATACCCACATCAACCGGCGCCGCAAAGGCTATAACGATAATATATCCCGAGCTCAAGGGCAAGCTGGATGCTGTCGCGCTCCGGGTTCCCACCCAGGACGCCTCGCTGGTGGATTTCGCTGTTGAGGTGGAAAAGCCCACGACCGCGGACGAGATAAACGAGGCTTTTCGCGCCTATGCAAAGGCAAACCCGAAATACATGGGCGTCGCGGAGGACGAGCTGGTGTCGGTTGACATAATAGGAGAACGCAGGTCAGTCGTCATAGACCCATTCCTGACCCAGGTCGTTGACGGGACTCTGGTCAAGGTCTTTGGTTGGTATGACAACGAGTGGGGCTACTCGGAAAGGGTTGTTGACCTGGCCGAACACATGCTGAAATAACCTTGATAGCTTCTTGGAAACCGGGGAGGGATGTTCGCTATCATCCCTCCCTTTCTTCTGCTCTGGACGCCGGAGCGCCGCTCATTCTCGCTATGGACACAGGGACATTCCCCTGCCGGGGCGCGCTTGATCGGTTCCTCGCGGAGGTTCAGAAAGCCGGCGTCTCGCTCGCTTATTCCTCATACGAAACAGAGGCCGGTCTATGCGAGGCCATTCCGTTCAACCGGGACATAACCGAGAGGTTTCCCTTTGGACCAATAAGGGCATACCTGTCAGATAATCTAAGGAAGACCGGGGCCGAAAGGTTCTCCTACGCCTGGGAATATCACGCGAGGCTCGTGCTGGAGGAGGCTGGCCTGCTCCCCTGCCCCGTATCCGAACCCCTGTATTTCTATGAGCCTGACCTGAGACCGAGGCCGGATCTCAGAGAGTATTGGGACAGAGGCGAGAAAAAGGGGCCGGATCTAAAAGAATCCTTCTCTTATCTTAATTACACGCCAGAAGCGGACGCCGAGTTCCGCGAGGTCTTCTTCGCCATGCTCAGAAGGCGGGGCGCGTTCCTTGATGACTTTGAACCAGAGAGGACATTCCCGCCAGGCAGGGGAGACAACGAGCTCATGGCCTCGGTTGTGATCCCTGTCAGGAACAGGGAGCAATTCATAGGCCACGCGATAGAGTCCGCGCTGGCCCAGGATTTCCGGGACTACGAGGTCATCGTTGTTGACAACGCTTCCGACGACGGGACAAGGGATGTAGTAAAGAGGTTCGCGGACAGGCGGCTCCGGCTGATTGAAAACCCAATGGGGTCAATAGCCTTCGCTCTGAACACGGGCCTCAGGAACGCGAGGGGGAAATACATTCTGCAGTTGGACTCGGACGACGCGTATGTGCCGGAAACTGTCCGGGCCATGGTGGATTTCATGGAGGATCATCCGTGGTGCGGCCTCGCCATATCGTATTACCAGATAACGGATGAGAACATGAACCCGGTTCCCGACGGGATTATAACGCACGCGGAATACGACCGGAACAACATCCTGAGGTGCGAGGGCGCGGGGGCTGTCCGCTCCTGGCGAAAAGAGGTTCTCCTGGAAATGGGCGGTTTTGACGAGGAATTCGGCATGTATGGCGAGGACTACGACGCTGTCCTCAAGGTCTCGGAAAGATACGAGGTTGGGAGGGTTCATAGGGTTCTTTACTACTACAGGAGGCACGAGGGTTCGCAGGATGTGGTCCAATCCAGGGCCGAACGCCTGAACGCGAAGACCCGGATAAGGCTCAGGGCTTTGGAGCGCAGGAAGGAACTGGTTAAGATTCGTGAAAACAAAGGACATTCGGAAGGCTCTTGAGGCCAGATACGGCAGGCCGACACGGAGGCCAGGCCCCCTCCTGGACTGCTTGGTGAAAACTATATTATCCCAGAACACA
>CBFGJU010000093.1:2020-3924 GCA_965649155.1 Caldifarciminota bacterium
GATAAACTCAGAGACAGGGCGTATTCCCGGCTTTTGGAGAAATTCGGCTCCTGGGAAGAGACAGGTGCCGCAAGCCTCAAAGAAATAGCCCGCGCCATAAGAATGGCTGGCCTGCACGAACAGAAGGCCAGGGCGATAAAGGCACTCATGGAATTGGCGAGGGATCACGGATATGACCTCTCGTTCGTCGGCAAAATGAAGCCAGAGGAGGCTTATGCGTTTCTCAGGAGGGTCAGGGGCATAGGGGACAAGACCGCGAAGGTCTGCCTCCTGTTCTCCTGCGGGATGCCCTTCTTTCCCGTTGATACGCACATATCAAGGGTTGCAAGGAGGCTCGGCCTCGCGGGCGAAAAATGGCCGAGGGAGAGGGTTTCCCAACTCCTGGAGGAACTCTTTGATCCGGAGGATTACTATTCCCTCCACATCAACCTGATAGAGCTGGGCCGGGAGCTCTGCAAGCCAAGGGGGCCGAGGTGCGGGGAATGCCCGATGAGCGATTCCTGCGAATACTTTTTGGAGAAACAATGATCGCTCTCGCGCTCCTCTCCGCCCGTTTGCTCCTCGTCGCGACAGGGGACGCTCTCATGCACCAGCCTGTCCAGCACTGCGCCTCTGATAGTGGCTATGATTTTCTTTATGAAAAGGTGGCGCCGATAATACGCTGGGCAGATGTCGGGTTCGTGAATGCAGAATTTCCGGTCGCTCCGAAGACCGGAAAACCCCCAAAACCCTTTGTTTTCAACGCGAATCCGGAGGCCCTCTCGGCCCTGGCCATGGCCGGATTCACGGTATTCAACCTCGCGAACAACCACACCTTTGACCAGGGCTACCTCGGTCTTTCCGAAACCTGCCTTTACATGGATTCACTTGAGCTGGGTTTCGTGGGTGCGGGACGCAGTGCCCAGGAGGCCAGAAGGCCTTTGGTAATTGAGAAGGACGGGGTAAGGGTCGCTTTCCTGGCATACACGACAGTGCTCAACATCGCGGGGAACTCGGATGACCCAGGAAGGCCCCGCGTCAACATGTTTGACAGGGCGACCGCAAAGGAGGACATCTCGCGGATAAGGGATTCCGTTGATTTCATCGTTGTTTCCCTGCACTGGGGAGCGGAATATGTCAACGAGCCAACGGCACAGCAGAAGACCATCGCGCGCGAGCTCTGCGATGCGGGCGCGGATGTTATTCTCGGCCACCATCCACATGTCCTCGGCCCTGTTGAGGAATACGCCGCGGCTGATGGCCGAAAGTGCGTGATAGCCTACTCGCTAGGGAACTTCATATCAAACCAGGAGCGAAACTATAACCTGAGCCAACCGGTTGAAAAGGGAGACCCAAGGGATGGCGTCCTGCTCTACATTGCTTTCTTGGAGGACAGCGCTGGCAGGAGGCTGGAAGGCCCCTGGGCGGTTCCCCTGTGGACAGAGAACCGCGGGGGGGTGATAAGAACATGGCCGATGGAGATGTTCCGTGGGCAGGAACCTGATCTCATCCGGGTGAGGTGGAAGAGGGTCTGGGAGGTGATAGGGTTACCGGAGAGGTGAGCTCTCAATAATGTTGAGAAGGTAGGAGTCGGTCGCGAGCAACCTCTACACAGGGGGTCTTGGGATTCATTACGCCAGAAATATCGGATCAGGAGCTCAAGGATACATGGGATAATGCTTCCCGAGCTCTGGTATCTCTGGATAACCGTGCCTCCTATCCGGTTCAGAATCCCGTATGAATGTCCGCCAGTGCCAGAAGTCAAGGGGCGAACCATCGCAGTCCGGATAAGGACATTTGTAGAGCGTTTCGCCGCATTCCTCATCATAATAAGAAACTTCTGAAAAAGTAGTAATACCCATCTTTGACACCTCATTTTCTCCTAAGTCCTTGCCAGACAAGGAGTTAGGCAAAATCAGGCCGTA
>CBFGJU010000094.1:0-3903 GCA_965649155.1 Caldifarciminota bacterium
AGGGGCCTGGGATACGAGGAGGCCCTTGATAGCCTGAAGGATACCCTGGCCTGCGATGACTTTTGGGCCGCGGCCCTTGACCCTCAAATGGCCGGGGAGATCTCGGATAGGGGAATGGCATACATCCTGCGCCACCCGGTTGCATATTCAATCGCTCACCTGAAGGGTTTCGTCAAGGGGTTCTATGGCCTGGGGAGGATATTTACCCTGATGATCTGGCCAAGTCAGGCCGTCGCGGCCATCATAGTGATAGCAAGCTGGCTATATGCGCTCTTAAGCTATATTCTGGCCATCCGGGGATTCGCGAGACTCAGGGGGGAGGGAATAGCTCTCGCCATAGTGGTATTTCTTCTGCTGTTCCTTCCTGGCGCGGATGGTTCGTTCAGGTTCCGCGCGCCCGCGGAACCCATCCTGGCTATGGCCGCGGGGATAGGCCTCGTGTCCCTCCTGGAAAGGTTTCGGTAAAGCTGACATGGGTGACGGAATTATGTCGGCGGCAAGACGATACGATCCGGCAACAGACAAAATGGGGTTCCCTCAGGGCCAGAGAGCCACACGGGTTGCCGATCGCGCGTGCACTTGCAAACCGACCTCTGGCACCTTTATAATTAGAGCTAGTGCCTTACCGACTATTGCATCACACATCTGACCTCGGCATTGAGGTCTGGGCTCTCACGGAGGACGAGCTCTTCTGCGAGGCGGCCAGGGCCTTGTTCTCGGAAATGGTGGAGGAACTCCAGACTGTTGAGGCCCGGGTGACAAAGGAGGTCAGGGTAAAAGAGGATCAGCATGAGGACATGCTTAAGGAGTGGCTTTCGTGTCTTCTCTACCTGACAGACACCGAGGGCCTCCTGTTCTCGGACTTCCAAGTGAACCTGAAGAACCGTTCCCTTGAAGGAATCGCCAGGGGCGAAAAGATGAGCGCGAAAAGGCACAAGCTCAAGAGGTTCATAAAGGGCGTGACCTACCATAACCTTACCCTGAAAGAGGAACCCTGGGGATGGGTGGCAACGATCGTCGTGGACATATAGCGTTGGAAAGGGAAAATGGGAAGGCAGAATTTTCTATCTGAGGAAGATATTCTCTCCCAGCTGAACCCCCAGCAGAGGGAGGCTGTTCTGGCGACCGAGGGTCCCGTGCTGGTGATAGCGGGCGCTGGGTCAGGAAAGACCCGTGTCCTTACACACAGGGTGGCCTACCTGGTTGGAGTAAAGGGGGTTTCGCCTGAGAACATTCTCGCTGTCACATTCACTAACAAGGCCGCGGACGAGATGAAGGAAAGGGTGAAAATCCTGCTGAAGGGGGTTTCCGATCTTTCCGGACTCTGGATGGGCACATTCCACTCCATGTGCGTGAGGCTCATGCGGCCGTTCGCGGAACGAATAGGCTACAAACCAAACTTCACAATATACGACAAAGAAGACCAGATAGCCCTGCTCAAGGAGATACTGTCTGATTACCCGGATCAGAATCCCCGTTCCGCCTCCTCCATAATATCGCGGATGAAGAACCTGGAGGACTACGAGCCGGAGGATGACAGGTTTCATTACATCTACAAGGCATACCAGAATTCTCTCCTGGAACAGAACGCTATGGACTTTGATGACCTCATCCTGAACGCGATAAAGCTCCTTCGGGAAAATCCGGACATACGACTGAAATACGCGGAGCGTTTCAGGTACATCCATGTGGACGAGTATCAGGACACCAACAGGCCCCAGTATCACCTGCTTGTTCTACTGAGTTCCGTGCACAGGAACCTCTTCGTTGTGGGCGACGAGGACCAGTGCATCTACTCGTTCCGGGGGGCAGACATAAACAACATACTGGGCTACGAGGAGGACTTTCCGGATTGCAGGATATTCAAGCTGGAGAGAAATTACCGCTCAACCAAGAGAATACTTGAGGCCGCGAACAGGGTCATAGTCAACAACACCCAGCGCCGGGGAAAGAACCTCTGGACGGAAAAACCGGATGGGGATAAGATCCTGATAATCCCCGCGGAGGACGAGAGAGAAGAGGCATTGCGCGTCGCGGAGAAGATAAAGGGGTTCCTGGAAATGGGGTTTGCTCCATCGGACATTGCAGTTCTATACAGGACCAACGCGCAGAGCCGGGCATTTGAGGAGGCCCTGACCATCCTGGGGCTCAGATACGAGATGCGCGGAGCATTGAAGTTTTACGAGCGAAAAGAGGTCAAGGACATACTGGCCTACATGCGAATCCTGGTGAATCCGAGGGACGATGTCTCCCTGAGAAGGATAATCAACATTCCGCCCAGGGGCATAGGCAAGAGGACAATGGACAGGATATGCGCGCTCGTTGAGGAGCTTCGTCCAGAACACCCCGAGATATGCGCCCGGGAGATAATAGCGCGGCCCAAGCTCTTGGAGACGCTGGACATAAGGGCATCCATACTTGAAGCGCTTGCGGGGTTCAACTTGGTAATGAAGAACCTTGAAGCGATGGGCCCGGAGGCCAATGCTGATGTCGCGATACAGAGCATAATTGAGACGATCGGATACAGGAACTACCTATTTGCTAATTATCCGAACGATGAAGCCGAGGACCGGTGGGAGAACATTCTTGAGCTCGTGGGGACGGTTGAGGACTACATCAAGACCGCAGACGACATATCGCTCAGGGGTTTCCTCTCCACGGTCTCGCTGAAGACGGAGCTGGATGAAACCGGAAAAGAAGCCAACGCCATAACCCTGATGACCTCGCACGCCGCAAAAGGGACGGAGTTCCCGGTTGTTTTCGTCACGGGCCTGGAGGATGGGGTTTTTCCGCACCACTCCTCAAAGGAGGACGGCTCATATGAGGAAGAGCGGAGACTTTTCTATGTGTCCATGACCAGGGCAATGGAACACCTGATAATAACCTATGCGAGGCGTAGGTATATCCGTAGGGGGATAAACCTCCAGCCGTCCCCCTTCCTGCGCGAACTACCAGAAGAAGTCACCGAATGGGCGAACAAGAGCGCTGAGATGGCCGTGAAAATGGTACGGGAAGATGATTTCTCTCCCGGCCAACGGGTGAGGCACGGAAAGTTTGGAAGGGGAATAGTGATGGAATCCTACGACGGGAAGGTCCTGGTGGATTTTGAGAGGGCCGGCATAAAGACCATAATGAAGGAGTTTCTGAGACTGGAGGGGCTATTGTGAAACGCGAACAGGCGCGCGCATCCTGATAGTAGCCGAGGTGCATAAATCATCCAAGAGGCAAACCTATTAGCCATATTACCTATCTATATAATTGGTAATTTCTGACACACCGCAAGGAATGATACGGAAGTTCCAGGGGGCCGATGAGAATCTGATCGCGCGAGAAAATTGCAGAGAAAGAAAAACCGGGCGTGGTCGCTCTGACCCCGGGCCCGGCTCGTGCAGGGCTACGGCCCTTGTCCCGACTGAACGGGACGAACCTCCCTCTCAGGGCTATCAGAGCCCTGTTGCCCGTTCTTCTGCCAAGTTCACCCTACTTCTTCTTGGCCGCGGGCTTCTTCTTGGCCACAGTCTTCTTTGCTGTGGTCTTCTTGGCCGTGGTCTTTTTGGCCGTGGTCTTGCAGGTGCTCTTGGCCTTTGCCTTTTTCACTGGCATTTCAATCCTCCTTTGGAGGGGCACATATTATACAGCTAGTGGATGTTTGTCAACTCGTTATTGCAAGATCCGTGATCGCGGATCACGATCATCATCTCCTACAATCCGCACCATAACAATGGTTTCGTGGATCGCGATTTTTGATCTGATACTCGCTCAGCAAGGCGTCCGCGCGCGAAAAAATTTTTTCGCGCGCGGACTCATCGCGCGAATTCCGGATCGCGCGAGCGAACGCGCGATGTTCCGAGATTCAAAATGTCCGGGTCTGAGCGCGTTGGGATAAAAAACCCACTTGTCCGG
>CBFGJU010000095.1:0-3899 GCA_965649155.1 Caldifarciminota bacterium
ATGTCTTCGTTGATGTATCCGCGAGCATGGAACCGTATTCCCCATACCTGGAGATTCCAGGCGCGCGCTATTTCGCCGGGAGAGTTTGGAACGCTTGGGGGGGCGTCAAAAAGGAGAGGGCCAGACCGGCCGGGGCCCTCTCCGGTGTCTCAGGCTACATCGTCTCAGATTTCCAGGCAAACGAGTGGCGTGGGATAAGAATGCCTGGCTCTGTCCCTGTCTTGGTGCCCGAACCGCGGGACGGGAATGTCGCGATAATCTCTGCCATCCCGGAAAGCCCGGCACCTTCGGGGGCGTTTACCCTTGAAATAAAGATAAAGAACCACTCATCGCGAACCCAGACCAGGTCAATAACCGTCTCAGACAGGGACAAAACGATATACGCCGCTACTGCCGAGCTGGGACCAGGCGAGGATACAACGATCGTGGCGAGATTGGAGCTCTCTCCGGGGGTGACGGGACTCACGGCGATATCGGAACCGGGGGATCTGTTGAGTTTTGACGACACCTGTTACATTCCGGTCTCATCAATACCAGAGGGAAGTTGCGAGCTCCTTTCGGAAAACCCATTCCTGAGGGCCGCGCTGTTTCCTTCGGGTTACTCATCACCGATAAAGGAGACGCCGGGAGCCGAAACAGCCGTGGTGGTTGGCAAACCTGTTGCCGGAAGAAGGGGAATCGCGTTCGTTCCGGACACCCAAACCGCGGCGCTGGCCGGCGCCACCTGTGGCGAACTGATGAACGCGAGTGTCCTGGGCGGCAGGGCAATCGTGAAACACGGTGTCTATTTCAGGGAGGGAACGCCACTCTTGAAGGACGATGCTGGCAGGTCAATAGCCGTCCGGTGGGGAGACTGGGTGTTGGTCGGGTTCAACCCTGACCCGGAGGCAACGGACATCGTGTTCAGGGGTGATTTTCCTGTCCTGGTGTGGAACTGGGTTCTCTCCCTGGGGGAGGCCCCGGTTGCCGAGGGTGGAATCGTGGGAGATGTAATAGAACCCGGCCCGGGCGAGGGGTTCATAACCGGCCCCGAGGGCCGGCTATCCAGGAGGGCTTTCTCGCCAAATAAAACCGGTTTCTATACCCTGATTGAGGGAGGAAAGCCCAGGAGGCTGTTCGCGGTCAATGCCGAGAGGGCTGAGTCCGACCCCGAAAGGCTCTCCCGGGATGAATTGAAAGAGGCCTTTGGGAACGAACCGCTGAGCCTGGACGAGTTTCGGAGAGAAAGGGGGAAACTCCTGGATATGGCGCCGTGGCTGATAACCCTGGCAATAGCGCTTTTGGCCGCGGAGGGTTCGTGGCTGGGGTTGCGCGCGCGCAAACACGGGAATTAAAATTTGCGAGATAACCAGAAAGGAGGTTACAGATGAAAGGCAAAGGAGCAATTCTCGTCGCTCTCATGACGAGCGCGCTGTGGGCCTATGGCCCCAGCTACCTGACCGTGGAAGGAGTCCAGCGTGTATATGCGGCGTCCACTCCTGGCATGAACGGCCTCATAATAAACATGATGAGGCTCAATGGGTCTGTCAACAACTTTGACACGACCGACCTGACCGAGGGCGGCTCCTACATCCAGTTCAGAGACAGCAGGGGCTATGGAGACCTGTGGTTCGGACTAGGATACTCCGTGCCCTGGTTTGAGGTGGGCCTCACGGGCAACGCCAAAGGCGATGCCTGGGACAAGCAGGGCGAGAGGTCCGGGGAATCCCGCGAGGACTCGTATAATCGCTCTTCCGCGCCTGGCTGGGGAGACATGAGCCTGGTCATAAAGGGCTGTTATCCCCTGGCTAACAAGCAGATAGGCATAGGTGCGGCCTACGAGATGACCTTCCCGACCGGAGACGAGGGCTTTGAGATAATAGACACAACGGACACCTGGGGCATAAGGAACAAGGGAGGGTTCTGGCGGACATTCACCTATGGAGACCTGAGCTTTGGCGGAAGGTTCCTTATGAGCTACATGCTCTGGCGCGAGGAATACATGCAGTCCCTCGCGGTTCACCTTAACCTGGGCTATAACACAAAGTCCATAGGCGACAAGACCGATGATGTCTTCATAGGTGGCATAGCGATCATGCCTTCCCTGGGCCTGTTCAAGCCATTCATAGAGGTCTACACCGAGCAGTTCGTCAGGGATACCGGAGATAACCACGGTGATGGCCCGACATACGGCGTCCTGGGTTTCAGGCTTGACTTCGGCAATGGCCTGGTCATGGACTTCGCGGGCGAGAAGATGTTCGGGGACAGGGAGACCGACAATGATTTCAACCGGACATTCCCGCCGGATTTCTGGCTCACCACATGGAAACCCACCTGGGGAGGCTGGTTCGGCCTTAACTACACCTATGTCTTCACCAAGCCAGAGAGGAAGCCCGCGCCTGGAGCGATTGCTGTAGCGGTCATGGATGACGAGACCAAGAAGGCCATCGGTGACGCCACGGTAGGGGTTCCTGAGGCCGGGGTAATGCCCAAGCAAGTCAATCCTGCGACCGGGTTTATCAAGATTGATTCGGTCAAGGCCGGCCAGTATACGGTCCAGGTGACCGCGCCCGGCTACGAGGCCTATGCTGGGGTTGCCATTGTTGAGGCGGGCGGCATAGCCCAGATGAATGTCTACCTGAAGAGAACAAAGCCAACCGAGTGCGTTGTTGTCGGCCGTGTCGTGGACGCTGAGACAGGCACACCAAT
Source organism: Caldifarciminota bacterium (assembly GCA_965649155.1). Lineage (GTDB taxonomy): Bacteria > Hydrothermota > Hydrothermia > JBDRYB01 > JBDRYB01 > JBDRYB01. The sequence goes on from CBFGJU010000095.1 coordinate 2,689, forward strand.
AGGCAACGCTGTCATCACCTTCCCGCAGACAACGGGCATGGGAGTTCTCAATGTTGAAGCACAGGCTGGCAGTTTCAAGGCAGAGAAGGTTCCGCCAGGAACCCACACTGTCCAGGCCTCAGCGCCGGGTTATCAGCCCGGCTCCCAGATGATCACCCTCAAGGCCGGCGAGAGCTACACGGTTGAGTTCAGATTGACCAAGGAAACCCCGAATGTCGCGGTTGTCACTGGCAGGGTCTACAATGTCAAGGACAACACGAGCATAGCCAACGCTTACATCAGCATCACCGGTGGCACATCCCAGCCAAGCCCCGCGAGCTCTGGCCAGGACGGCATATACAGGATAGAGAATGTGGCACCTGGAACCTACACCATAAAGTGCACCGCGCCCGGATACAAGGAGGTCTCCGAGGTAATAAACCTGTCCAAGGGCCAGGTCTTGATCAAGGACTTCCCCCTGACCCCATCGGTCACGAAGGGGATGCTGGTCGTGCAGGTCGTTGACAAGAAGACCGGGAACCCACTGCCCGCGAACCTTACCTTCGTGGGCACATCCCTTCCGGTTGCGGCAACCGATCCCTCAACCGGTGTCTGGCAGGGCGAGGTCCCGACAGGGACATACACCGTGAACGCGGTAGTGACCGGAGGTTTGACCGGCTATGTTCCCGCGGTCAAGACTGCCGTGGTGAACGAGGGCGCGGCGACCGAGCTGAGAATTGAGATGGTCAAGAAGGGCATAACCATAACCTTCAGGAACATCTACTTCAAGGTCGCCTCGGCCCAGCTCCTCCCCACAGCGGAACCCGCGCTGAACGAGATACTCACCTTCATGAACGAGAACCCGACAGCCAAGGTTGAGATCCAGGGCCACACATCCACCGAGGGCACGACCGAATACAACCAGAAGCTCTCCGAGAACAGGGCGAACTCTGTCCGCTCCTGGCTCATAAAGAACGGGGTGTCCGCGGACAGGCTTGTCGCGGTGGGCTATGGCGAGTCCCAGCCAGAGGTCTTCCCTGACAACACCGAGACCGAGCGCGAGCTCAACCGCCGTGTTGTCATAAAGGTCATAGGAGAGATAGGCCAGTAGGGACAGGCCCCCGTGCCTGCCCTGTTATAGGGCAGAAAAACGACAAAACTCAGCCCCCGGCCCCGCGCCGGGGGCTTTTTGATCCCGAATTTGGCCAGATTCTTACCTGACCGTAGTCGCT
>CBFGJU010000096.1:0-3884 GCA_965649155.1 Caldifarciminota bacterium
GGTTTTTCTTTCGCGGTGGGCATGTCTCTGGGCCTCAGGCTTGACAGGAACCCGGCAAAGGTCTTTGTCCTCCTTGGGGATGGCGAGCTTGAGGAGGGCCAGGTCTGGGAAGCCGCGGCCTCCGCGGCCCACCATGGACTCGGCAACCTGGTTGCCATCCTGGACAACAACGGCCTGCAGATAGAGGGCAGGTGTTCCGAGATAATGTGCATGGAGCCAGTTGAGGAGAAGTTCAGGGCTTTCGGGTGGGAGACCCGTTCCGTTGAGGGACACGATCTCGTGGAGCTCGCGGAAGCGCTCAACTGGGCAAGAGCTTATGATGCTGGCCCTGTTTTCATAAACGCCCTGACCACGAAAGGCAAGGGCGTTTCCTTCATGGAGAACGACCCCAACTGGCACGGGGTTGCCCCCACAAAAGAGCAACTCGCCAGAGCGTTGGAGGAGCTGGAATGACGGTCAGGGAAGACGAGATAATCGCAAGCCTCTCTGCGTTCTTCAGGGATCACCCCAGGGTTTCAACGGGTCCGGGAGATGATACCGCCCTATTGGTTGAGATCCCCGGCCGCGAGATCGCGATTTCCGTTGACGCGTCATACGAGGATGTTCACTTTACCCTTGATGTGCTGACCCTGCGGGAGATCGGACACAGGGCGCTCGCTGGCGCGCTCAGCGACCTGGCCGCTGTGGGCGCGGAACCCATAACATTCCTGGTTGACATGCAGTTGCCGCGCAGGCTCGCTTCCAGGGCATCCGAGATATACGAGGGCATGGAGGAGCTCATGACCGCGTTCTGCATCTCACCCTGCGGCGGAAACCTCTCCCGCGGGGACAAGCTCGGCCTCTCCATAGTTGTTATCGGTGAGGTTACCAGAGGAAAGGCCATAACCAGAAGGGGCGTCCAGCCCGGAGACCTCCTTGTCGTGACCGGGGACATAGGCAGGGTAAAAGCCTGGCTCCTCGCGGAGGAACAGGGCATAACAAGGGGCTACGAGCCCTGGCTCCGCAGACTCAGGGAGAAGTTCGCCAGGCCCTGGCCCGCTGTGAGGCAGATACAGCGACTCTCCATGGATGTGGAACTGCACGCGGCCATAGATATATCCGATGGACTGGGCGTTGATTCCTGGCGGCTCGCGCTCGCGTCGGACATTGAGCTAGTGATTGAGATAGACCGCCTCCCTATAGATGATTCCGTTAAGACCATGGCCGAAAGGGCAAAGAAGCCTCCATGGGAGCTTGCTCTTGAATCCGGTGAGGAATACGAGGTCCTCTTCGCTATAAGGCCGGAGGACGAACCCAGGCTCCGACAGTTGAACTTCCCCGCGACCGTGGTGGGTTCAGCCAGGGAGGGCAGGCCTGATTCCCGGATAATAGTTAACGGAACGGAGAAGAGCCTCTCCGCCCTCGGATACGACCACTTCTCAGGGTATTAACCGGGGGAATCTCCAAAAACATCAAATCCCACTCAAGATGGAAATATACTATTTCGGCAAGGAATCGCGCCTGCACGCCGCGCGTTCTCCTTCCTCATCTCCCTGCCGGGAGCCTGTCATATCTCGGCCCCTCCACCCCGTCCATGACAACAAAAGACGAGTCACCCTCGGTTGCCCAGAAGGCAAGATGCTCCCGGTTATATGTTATCCCCCCTATGCCGTCGTAGAACTTGCCCTCGGTGGTGTCCATGACAACAGCGAACTTCCCGCCGAGCTTCGCCTTGTAGAGAACCCGGCCTCCGGGGATGAAATTTATGTCCGAGATGTCATCGTATTCTTTTCCGGGCACGCCCCTGTCAACCATGAGCTTTTTGCCTCCCTTCTCAGCGACATATATGAGTCTCTCGCCTGCGGAGCCGCGGACATCGGATGACCCCCTGCTCAGATCCGAGGAGAGTGGAGTGGATGCGGACGAAGAGGTAGGGCATGAATACTCTGGCACGAACGAGATGTAGGTTATCCTGTCATAGAGGGGCCCTTCGGTTCCATTTGTGACGACGACCTGACCCTCGCCCTTCTTCGCCACATAGACAAGCTTGCCCGCCGGGGAGAACATCAGGGTTCCCACAACGGAGTAAAGGTAGTCCCTTGATGAGCTCTCAACCTCTTTGGCCAGCTTTTCAGCCCTTCTACCCAGGCCACAGGAGACCAGTCCGGCGCCCAGCAAGATGAGGGTTCTTTTCATAGCGCTTTATTATAAAGCTGGATGGACAGATGGCTCACTCCTGCTTTTTGCCTCCCCAAAATCTTGCCCAAAGAGCCTGTGAAACCCAGAAGCGCGGGAAGCCTTTTCATGGTTGATCCTCCCCGTGGTCTTCCTGGTATTGGCCAGAGGAAACCGAGTCCGGTTTGAAACCCATTTCCTGCGCAAAATCTCATCCCAGGCGGAACCAAAGGTTTCTCCTGCGATAAGCTTGGAGATTTTCAGTTCCGCAAGGAGAGTTTTCCAACCCCGCAAACTGTCGGGAATCCTCCCCTGATAATGGTTTTAGGTGTAGGGGCACCCCTTGTGGGTGCCCTATGTAGCAATTATTATTAGCCCAGATTTAGGAGGAAAGTCCCCCCGTGCCTGCCCTATGTAGCTCGATCTGGGTTTCAACCGGCAGACGGATTAGCCCTTCCACCTGGCATAGAAGCCTCTGAGATCAACATGAATGAAAGGGGTTCCCTGGCGACGGCCCCTGTAATAGCCCATTCCTCCTTCTATGCCCATGTCCTTCAGGACCTTTTCTGCTATCCCAAGGAGAAACAGCGCGTCCGCGCGGTTTATCTTGCCGTCGCGGTTCAGGTCGTCCATCCTGCCATCGTTGTTGCCGTCCACAAATATGTCCACCGCATCGCCATACTGGTGCCTTGACCACTTCTTGCGCCCGCGCTTCTTGTTGGTCAGGGGACTACGGTAGCCAGAGAGTATCTTTATGTTGGAGGGGAGGCCCATTGATTCCAGGCTGTCTATGAGTGTCTCAAGCATTACGGGAATTCGCGGGTCAAGAACTATGTATCTGGGATAAATACCCCTTTCCCACTTGCGGCTGAAATCCCCTATGGTGAAGTGTTCCGAAAGGTGGAGGGTCTCGGTTTCCTGGGTTATGACTATGAAACCCTTTGGCGGGGCATAGGCTGAGGGCCTGACCGCGACCTCACCCTTCGCGCCCTTGTAAGGGTCTGGGTATTCGCCTATAGCATAATCGCCTATCTTGCCGTCAACAAGGGAGTCGTATGGGAGCATTGTTATGACCAGCGCGGTGTCCGTTCCTGCCATGAAGGGTATCCTCTTGTAGCCGGGCTTGTCCGGTGCCCTGTAGGCAATCCTGCCCTTGTTTATCGTGTATTCGGGGAGGTAGTCCTTGTAGATATACTGGAACTGCGATGGGGTGAAGTCCTCCGGGAAGACCTCGGCCTCGCTTATCTCCGGTAGCCAGACCCCCTCGCCCGGAAGGACGAAGATTGGTTTAAGGCAAAACAAAACCACCAACAAATTCATCATGGGGAAATTTTAAAGCTGTTGCCGGGGGCCGTTCCACAACCCTGTCAATGGGGGATCGGCGCGAATACCTTGCAAATGCAAACCAGAGAGCAATCCAGAAAAACGGATGAGGTTCGTGAATTTCCCGATGATTACCTGGTCCTCTTCCTGGTCTTGCCGTATATGTCCGCTAGGAAGGTTGCCCTTTCCGCGCCCGGCTCGGCCATGGCCAGGACATAGTCAATGAAAATGGGTATCTTGTGTCTCAGGGGAACCCAGGTTTCCTTGTAGACGGTCTTGCCACCCTCCTTTCCGGTTTTGTCAAGGGCCGCATAGAAACCCTTCTCGGTCCAGCCCTCGTTCTGGGTCAGGACATCAATCGCGAGCTGGATGGCGCCATCCAGCCTGATGCACCCGTGCGATACCGT
>CBFGJU010000097.1:0-3880 GCA_965649155.1 Caldifarciminota bacterium
CGTTCCGCACCCTGTGCTTTGGGGGCCGGGGGTGATCTCGCGGTAGAAGTGGAATGTCGTGGCACACAAGCTTTATATTTTGCATAAGATTAAAGGAGGCTTTGGACATGAGAAAGACCATACTTGCAGTCCTGCTGAGTGCTGTATGTCTCTGGGCAGGCTCGCCAACCCTCAAGCCCGAGGAGTCCCCGACCGGGATGACCCTCTCTGATGGGGAGGTCCCACAGGGCGGAATGATCACCGCGCTGGTCTATGCCAACGGATTGGTCGCTGAGGCATTGTGTTGTCCTGACACCTTCAACGCGTTGAAAGTTGGCCTCGCGTCTGTGATCTACTTTGCGGCCGCGAATGCGGCATACCCGGACCCGGACGCGCCCGGCGCCGTCCGCATGAGGAAATACGGCCTCGCTTTGCTGAACCAGGCCACGGACATAGCCATAGCCAACAAGAAGGGATACACTGTCCTCTGGCTAGCTGACCTCTGGGGCGACGAGAAGATGGGGCCCGGAGACAAGAAAAGGTCGGATGAGCTGAGGAAGCAGGGCCAGGACCTGGTGAAGGCAGGCTACAGGGGTGGAGGAGGGATGGAAGGGGTTGACCAGCTCCTCCCCCAAGGATATTACGAGGAGTAAGACAGGGTAAAAATGGGCGCGCCCATCTCGGCTCTTCTGGGTTGGATTGTTTATTCCTACCAAGTGGGGCTCAATGGCCTTAACATAAATGTCTATTGCGAGCGCGAGGGCATCTATTTCTTCATGTTGTGGCACGAGCCTGGTGTACGCCTTGGGATGAGAATTACCGACTTTCAGGGTAACGAACTCACTGATTTCATTCTATCTCCATTACCCTATCCCCTATCGCTTGGCGAGAATTCCGGAGCCCTTGTTTCCGAGGTCATAATCCTGGACATAAAGAAGAAGGGCCTCTATTCCCTCATGTTGGTGACCGAGAAGGAGAGGGAGATAAAGGTCGCTTACCTGGTTGACCCTGATCCAAAGGCTTTTTCCCTCAAGGCCGGAGAAACCAAATCCTTTAGTTTCAAGGCCTCCGGCGGTGACATGACCATGTTTGTCATAATGCCTAAAGGTGAAGATTCCAGGGCCCTGATAAAGGTCTATGATCCAGGAGGCATGTTGGTAGGAACAAGCCCGCCGACCATGTCCCCTTCGGTTTTTCCTTTTCCGGCGATAATCTCGGGGGAATACACCTGCGTTCTTGAGGCAACGACCAAAGGGGACTACATGGTTCTCATGCAGAACATCGGGAATAAGTAGTTATCTGTCAACTATGGTGCGATTCCTGATCCTTTCGGGGTCATTTTCGGCTCTGGGTGCGCAATCCTTTGCCCTGGTGACAAATGCTTATTCGGGGAAGATCAGCTGGATAGACCTTTACTCCGATTCCGAGGTGGCGGAACTGCGGGTTGCGGATTCTGTGGGCCCGCCGGTGCCCAGTATAGCGCACATGGCCCTGGACACGATTCACGGTTGGGTCTTTGTTGCGGATCACATGGAGGGGGCGATAAGCATCGTTGACCTGGCAGGCTGGAGAACGACCGGGCCCGTGACGGTCTCTGGAATGGGCAAGCTTCCCATAGGCCTCGCTTTGAACGGCTCGTGCGATCGCCTCTTCGTGACAACCAGGGGCCCGAATGGCGCGGAGGGGCCGAACAACCCGCTTGAAGTAATCGCCATATCCGGCGACACTTTCCCGCCAACCCTCACCTGGCTGGATTCGGTGGCTGTTGGAAGGCACCCGATAAATGTCGTCCTGAGCCACGACGAGCGCTACGCTGTCGTGACCTGCAGGAATCAGGCGTGCATCACAGTGGTTGAACTGGCTGATTTCTCGGTGGAGCGAGTTTTCAACTTTCCTGACCCTGATTTTGAGCCAGAGGGCCTGGACATCCACCCAACCGAGAACATTCTCTACGCATTCACCCACGGCAGAAACACCATAGAGGTTATTGACCTGGATTCCATGGCAATAGTCGCGCATGTTGACATAGTTAATGATACCCCCTTCATCCCCGTCCAACCAAGCGGCGGCTGGTTCACTCCTGACGGCCAGAGGGTTTTCATCTCGGGCCAGACAGCCGGAAAGGTCTTTGTCTTTGACGCGACAAACCCCAGGCATCCCGTCCAGACAGACTTCGTGATCCCGGTGGGGCCTCAGCCTCATCATATTTTGTTTCTTCCCTACGAGAAAGCCTATGTCGCGAATACTAACAATGGCCAGCCTGCGGGCTCAATCTCCATTATCTCAACAGATTCCTCGCCATCGGCCTTAGGCTGGGTCGCAGGTTCTTTTGAGGGTCCACTGCATTTCGTTCTCGTTGAGCAGGACTCCGATGCGCGGGAAGGAATTTCTCTGGCTGGCAATACCCTTCTCAAAGTCTCGCCGAACCCCTTCGGTGGTAGGACAACCATAACATACGCCCTTTCCGCACCTTCTGATGTGCAGATGAGGGCCTATGACGAGTCTGGGCGGATGGTTGGAACACTCGTTGATGGCGAGCAAGCATCGGGTCCGCATACCTTTTGCTGGGAGCCGAAGGGTCTGGAACCAGGCCTGTATTTTATTGTGCTTTCGGGGCGCGATTTCCGCGAGGTTTCGGCTCTGGTGATCCTTGAGTAGGGAGAAACATACCGCGAGACCACTGGCAAACCCCAAATGATTGCCAACCACTTGAAGTTTTCTCTCAGTCCCAGCCGTTATAATTTCTGGCGTGAGGATATTCGTCTCCGCGGGCGAGCCATCAGGGGACGAGCGCGGCGCGGAAATAGTAAGAGAACTCCTGAAGTTTGAGCCTGGTCTTGAGATCGTGGGCATGGGTGGACTCAGGATGGCTGAGGCTGGCGCCAGGCTTGTAGCGGACATCAGCAGGGGTGGGGGAGTGGTTGGGGTGCAGGAGGCCCTCGCGCACATAGGGGATCTCAGATCCCTTGTAAAAAGGCTCGCGAGGGAGGCTATGGCCAGTGATCTTATGTTAACCATAGACTATCCCGGCTTTCATTTATACCTGGCTGGGAAGATCAGACACCCGAACGCAATATATTACATTCCGCCGCAGACCTGGGCGTGGGGCGAGTTCAGGCTCGGATTGCTCTCAAGGTATTACAGGAAGCTCCTCTGCATTCTTCCCTTTGAGGAAAGGTATTTCAGCGGGAGGGGAGTTCCTGCCAGTTTCGTCGGCCATCCCCTTGTTGACAAGCTAAGAGACATCAGGCCCGTTGAAACGACTGGCAAGCCCGTTTTCGCCTTCCTGCCTGGTTCAAGGCCCCACGAGGTCAGGAGGCTGTCCAAGAAATTCATCCGGATCAAAGACATCCTGAAGGCCCGTTTCCCCGGAGCCGGGTTCCTGCTTTCCCTGTTGCCAGGGCTGGATGGGTTCTGGCGTCCGGATCCTGACTTTCAGGTTTTCCCCGGCATGGCCCCGGAGGTTCTCGCGGCCTCGGACGCCGCGCTTGTCGCTTCCGGGACAGCGAGCCTTGAGGCTGGATACCTTGGCGTCCCTTCGGTCGTGGTCTACATGGTCTCGGATCTCACCTACTGGTTTGCTAGAGGCATGGTCAGGGTTCCCCACGCGAGCCTAACCAACATCATCCTGGGCACGGAGGTTTTTCCGGAGCACATTCAGCACATTGATCCCGAAAATGTCGCGGGGGACATGATCAAAGCCCTTGAAGGAGGCCCACAGGGGGCCAGGGACGCGCTTTCCAGGCTCAAGGGGCTATTGGGATACCCCGGAGCGGGCAAAAGGGCCGCGGAGGCCATCTTGGAGGCCCTGGGGTGATTGATCCTGGATCCAACAGCCTTTATAATTTATAAGCTTATGAACCTGCTGATGATAACAACCCTTTTGCTCGCGGGGACAACC
>CBFGJU010000098.1:0-3869 GCA_965649155.1 Caldifarciminota bacterium
TTCCGGACTCCTCCTGGATCCTCGGGTTGCTCTACTATCCGGCGAATCCGGATGGCTACAATCCGAAACTGCACTACTGCCTTTGGGATGACGATGCCACCGGAGACCCCGGAACCCTTTTGGCCGAGGGAATCATAAATCCTTTATATGACTCCTGGAACTACATAGACCTTTCCAGCCAGGGCATCCTGGTGAACGCGGGGTGGATATACCCCGGCTGGTCATCCGAGGATCAGCGCGGAGACACGGTGTATTTCAACTGGTATGACTCATTCCTGGACGGCCACAACTGGTGGTATGATGGAGTGCTCTGGCAAGCGGACAACGCGTTCCCCGGGGATTTCATGATAAGGGCCGTGGCCGAGGTCTATTACGATGTGGAAGAGGATGCTCCCCCGGCGGTCGCGAGCCTCTCGGTCTATCCAAATCCTACCAGGGGCCCGTTGAACCTCAGGCTGGTTCTTCCATCGGACGAGCGCGTGAGCCTTTGTCTCACGGACATGCTTGGCAGGAGGGTTTTCAGCCTGGAGAACTCCCTGCGAGCTGGAACACACACCATGATCATAACTCCATCCATGCCTAGCGGGATTTACATCCTGAGAGCCGAAGCCGGAGAGGCGGTTTTCACCGAGCGGATAATCGTGGAATAGCGACATGTTTCTGGTCCCTGGCAACCAACCCCCGGCGAGGCGCCGGTGGCTACCCACCAAGGATGCAGAGGCACCGGGCTACCTGGAGGACTGATATGACCTTTCAGACATTGATAAGGGCCCTTGATTCCTTCTGGGAGGGCCAGGGATGTGTTCTCCTTGAGCCATATAACTCTGAACTTGGCGCGGGAACATTCAACCCAGCGACCTTTTTGAAGGCTTTGGGATCAAAACCCTGGCGCGCGGCCTATGTTGAGATAGCCAGACGCCCAAAGGACGGCCGCTACGCGGAAAACCCCAATCGCGTCCAGCAGTATCACCAGTATCAGGTCGTGATGAAGCCTGTCCCGGATGATTTCCAGGAGATCTACCTTGAATCCCTGAAGGTTCTGGGCATAAGGCTTGAGGATCATGACATCCGCTTTGTTGAGGATGACTGGGAATCCCCAACCCTGGGCGCGTGGGGCCTCGGATGGGAGGTCTGGCTTGACGGCCTTGAGATAACCCAGTTCACCTATTTCCAGCAGGCAGGTGGCTTTGACCTTGAGCTCGTAACCGGCGAGATAACCTACGGACTTGAAAGAATAGCAATGTATCTCCAGGGCGTCGGGAGCATATTTGACCTGAAGTGGAACAATGAGGTGACCTGGGGAGACATATACAGGGATTTTGAAAGGGAGTTCTCCGTCTATAACTACGAGGAATCAGACCCGGATTTCTTCCTTTATCTCTTTGAAAGATACGAGGCCGAGGCGGGCCGATTGCTTGAGAGGGGACTCCTTTATCCCGCGTATGACGCGGTAATAAAGATGTCCCACGCTTTCAACATGTTGGACGCGCGGGGCGCGCTCTCCCCGACGGACAGGGCCCGGTTCATCCTCAGAGTCCGGGACAAAGCAAGGGATGTGGCGAGAGCTTACATGGAATCCGAGAGAGCCTCTACCTCCTCACAACAAACCTGAACCTCGCGGTCTCATTTCCCTGAGAGATGATGCCCAAATAGACGCCTGGTATCAGGTCAAGGCCAAAGGTGTTCTCTCCCCGCGAGAGGCAGATGTCCCTGTGGACAACTGTCCGGCCAGCAGGGTCATAGACCATCAGCCTGGCATCGCCATCCTGGCCTGATATGATGTGCAGGATGTCCCCGGAAAACCAAACCTTTATTTCCGGCTCGCCGGTCCTGGCCTCCTCAGCATCAACCGAGCCGCAGTTTGTCCCTGCCCTGTCAAGCACCCAGAGCCTGGAGCCTCCGTCCCCCGCAACCACTATCTCGGAACACCCATCGTTGTCCGTGTCCCCTATGCTCACATCGTGGGCGTCCGAGCAAGAGGGCAGTTCAACCTGCCATTGAATTGCTCCGGTTTCCCCGGCCAGGCAGTATATCCACCCAGGAATTGTCTGGACTATGACCTCCCAGCGGTTGTCCCCGTCAATGTCAGCAAGGGCGACGCCCCTGTGAACATCCCCGGCGAGGACAGGGCTTCTCCAGACCAGCGCGCCATTAGAACCCCTGAAGCAGTGAACCCTATCATACAGAGTGGGGTAGGAGCTGGAAGTGCCACCTGATCCTATGACAACATCAAGCCAACCGTCGCCGTTCATATCCGCTATGCCTATGCCCTGCTTGTTGACATTGCCCCCTGAGGGGATCTGCTGGGCCCAGAGCACGGCGAATGTGTTTCCTGACGGCTTCAAGCACCAGAGGGAATCAGGAGACTCGGTGTGAACAAAGACCTCCATGGTCCCGTCCTTGTCCGCGTCAGCGAGCGCGGGCGCGCACGAGGGCACAGCGCTGTAAACCGCGCCCATGTCCAGGGTTGCTATCAGGGCTCCGGTGGTCGCGTTATACATGACAATGTTGTCCCCTGATGTCACAACCACCTCAGGGTTTCCACCGGGGATCACCTGGCCAACTGCTGGCGCGTAGTTCATGTCGCCCCCACCTGAGGGCTTTGGGGACTTCCAGCGCAGGGTCCCGTTTGAATTTATGCAATACAGGGTATCATCTGTCCTGCACCCGAAGAATATCTCCATGGTTCCGTTGCCATCCAGGTCATAGATGGTGGGCGACGAGGGATCCGGTTGGTCGTATGGCCCATACCAGAGATAGGCTCCGGTTGTGGCGTTCCGGCACCATACGGCCCCAACATCCTCGGAAGTGTACTCATTGGAATGCAATACCTCCACAGTTCCGTTGTTGTCAACATCCCAGACGGCCAAAGCGGTGCCCTGCGTTGCGGCGTTCGCATAGTCCCACATCCACGCAAGCTGATAGGATCCGCCATCATATTTGAATGCCATCACCGCGTCCGGATCACCGTAATCGTTTGCCAGAAAGATATAGCTTATTCCGTTGATTACAGCGAGGGCGGGGCCCTCGCTCTCCGTGCCCGCGGCCATGCCGAGTCCAATAATGGTAGGGGTTCCTGTCATGTTGCCCTTCATGAGCTGTAGCCTCGTGTGCTGGGCGTCAGCGCCATACTGTGGCCACCATCCGGGCGGCCACGCGTAGGCCAAGAGCATTATCAGGCAGTTCATCTTAAACCTCCATCCGGTTTTATAACCCCCATATTATACGGAAATAACTGAAAGAAAACTGAAAGAGAACCGGGGAAACCCCTTGTCAGAATTAAAAAAGGCTAGGCCGGAGCAAAGGGAGGTGCAAGGGTCTCCGGCCTGGCCTCTGGTTTTATCTCACGACAACCTTTTCTTTTATGAGCTTCTCGGATGAGCTCACCCAGAGGTAATAAACCCCTGAGCTGAGTCCCCTGAACTCAGCCCTTCCGTCAAGAAGGGCCCTTGAACCTATCCTCCTTCCGTCAGCAGAATAAACCGAGACATCAGCCTCCCTTCCTGGCCAGGATACCCAGATGAGACCCTTTCTGGAACCGAACCTGAGAACCCCATCAGGACCTGATGCGGATTCCTCTGCAGAGAGAGGAGATGTTGTGAGGTTAACCCTCTCAAGCCACGGAAGCCAGGCAGGGTTCTGCCACCCGAACTCAGCACGATACTGGATGTCCCTTGCTGGGAAATACGGAGGCTCAGAGACATTCTCCCCGTTTGATACCTGACGCCAGGCTGACCAGGGAGAAGAGCCATCCCACCTCGTCCTGATATACATCCTGAGCTCAGAGCCTATCTGGACGCTGTCCCAGGCTATCCAGGAGAGCCTGGCCTCAGCCTGAAGGGTATCGGAGTGGAAGACATTTGATTCAT
>CBFGJU010000099.1:0-11479 GCA_965649155.1 Caldifarciminota bacterium
CGTTTCCGGATTGCCTTATCTCTTTCTGGGTGGAAGTCTCATTGAGGCCCGGAGCTGGTTCTTGATGACCTGGTTCGCCAGGAGACCAACCCCAACCGGAAAACCCTTCCAACGGATTATCACCTGGCCATCCGGCCAGTTGAAATCTCCCCTTATGTTCTGTCCGGAAAGAAACCCGGTGGCCTCGCGCTCGTCCATGTCTATTACGCAGTTGGTTGCAACAGCCCCTGTGATCATGGCGCCTTCGGCGGTTAGCTTCCAGCCGCCCGTTGTCATCCGCGCGAGCCTTATGCCCCTCCTTAACACGGGCCCGCCAGCCTCCGAGGCTTCCGGGGTTGAAATCCAGGCCTCTTTATTGTGGACGCTTATCACCCATCCTTCCCAGAATCCACTGGGGATCCCGAATCTCTCTGAGAGGGGTCTCGTTATCTCCTTCAATTTATCTACCAGACCACCGCCTTGCCTATCGGGCCGTATCCGTCGGCCGCTATGAACCATACCCCCTGGGTTGCGGGAAGCAAAACCGTTCCGTCCTCCGAGAACCGTAAGGTCCCGGTGTATGCTGACCTGCCGGTCGCATCATAGAGGCTCAGCCTTATGGTGTTCCCCGGGAATCCAACGAGCCTTATTCCTCCGGAAACCACTCCGGCTACGAAGGGCCTCTGATCCACTATTGCCGGGCCCTCCTCCGTGCCAGCAGGATCATCGGTTGTGACGCTTATCACGGATACAACCGGAGCTACGCAGTCCATGGTCAAACTGTCAGTGGAGGTTCCCCTCATCACATACCAGATCGCCTGGGTCGCGCCCCCTGACATCCAGGCCGCGCAGTTTCCCTCCCAGTGGCCGTAGTGGTTGCCGGGGTTTGTCCCGTCAAAGTTGGCAACGAAATTGCCGTTGAAGTTCGCATAGCTCCGGAGGTTGTCCTGGCACTCGCTCACCGTGAGCGCGGCCTTGGCGTCAATTACGGGGTTGCTCGCCTGGAGGCCGGTCTGGACCCACGATGTGTCATCCGGACCACAACCCTGCAGGTCAATATCTCCTGTCCATATTGAGACGACCCTTGTGACGGTTGGGGTGGGATCCAGATAGACCACCAGGAGGGTGAAGCCATTAACCCCTGGAACCGAGTTCCCCAGTGACTGGAATCCACTTGCAACATAAGAACCGTTTCCGGTGACATAGGCCGTCACATTGCAGACATACAGGGAATTGTAGCTGGTTCCCCAGCAATCAGAGCAGTCGTAGGCTATCACGGTTCCGGTTACCGGGTTTCCGGCGAAGCTTATGTTCGCGAACTCATTCAGGGTATTGGTCTGGCCCGTCCAGAACAGATAAGCCGCGATAATGCTTGCGCCTCCCGGCAGGCCGGTCAGGTTCAGGGTGCTTGTCCCGTTCATGAGATAAGCGGTAGCGGCCGTTGAGGTGAAGTTGCCCTTCAGCACATATCTGGCATACTGGGTGAACGGGGTAGCGTATGTTCCTGCATCACAACCCCTTTCCCCATATGGGCATGTTTCTGTTCCCATGTCCACGAAGGACATCAAAGCAAAAAGACATATCATTAAAAACCTCCCGTTTGGTTCGTGGACATATTATAGGCCTGATGCTATAGGCCTGCGCAACCACGCGCGTCTCCCACCTACTTGCCCAGATGTTCCTTCCTGTACCAGGTTATCATCCTCTCAAGGCCTTCAACCAGGCTGACTTTTGGCTCGTATCCCAATATTCTCTTCATCTTGGATATGTCCGGAACACGACGCCGCGGATCCTCGTAGTTCTTTGTGAAAGAGGAATAAGGCACGAATTTTATCCTTGGTTCGCCCTTCATGCCCGCGAGCCTGTGCATTAGCCTTGCCAGGTCAATTATGCTTATCTCCTCCGGGTTCCCGACATTTATTATCTCGCCCCTCGCCTCCGGGGCGGTTATGGCCCGGAGGGTTGCCTCCACGGTATCCGCGACATATATGAAGCATCGGGTCTGCTTTCCGTCCCCGTGGATCTCTATCTCTCGTCTCTTGAATATGGCATCAAGAAAGACCCCCTGCGGGCCTCCCCACCAGTCCAGGTGTTGCCTGGGGCCATAGGCGCCAAAGTAGCGCAGTATCACATAGTCAAGCCCGAACTCGTCCCCGTATGCGATTGCCAGGTGTTCATCGTATAGCTTTGACACAGCGTATGCCCAGCGCCTTGAGACCGATGGGCCTATGACAAGGTCACCATCCTCCCTGAACGGCTGGTCCGGACTCTTTCCGTAGACATCCGAGGTTGACGCAATGACGAACCTGGCTCCTCGTTCCCTGGCGAGCTCAAGCGCGTTGGCCGTGGATTCGGTGTTCAGGGTCAGGGTTTCAAGGACACCCTCGTATCTCGGTATCTTGCGCGCGACGAGGTTGACCACAGCGTCGGTCTCCGGAACCAGTTCAAATAGCCTCTTTTTGTTCAGGACATCCTCCTGATAGAAAATGAAGCCCTGCTTTCCCCGGTGATGCATGATGTTCTCAAGCCTGCCCTTTGAAAGGTTGTCAATCACCAGGGTTTCGTGCCCGGCCTTCATCAGGACATCAACCAGGTGCGATCCGATGAAACCGGCGCCTCCGAGGACCGTTATCTTCACGGGGAAAGTATAACGGCTTTTCGCGCGCTGTCGCACCCACACGCTTTGTTCCGAGAACAGCTCAGGAAAACACTAACCATCATTTCAGACCCTGTGTGAGTTGGGATACCCCTCCCGGCGTGAAATCTGATCCTGCGATTTGGGGGAATCCGATGATCAGATTGAGGCATTGAGACTCTTTTGCCGAAATTTATCCTGGTCTCACAGGAACCTTTTTATCTCCTCAACCTCCCTCTCGCAATCGCCCTCCGCGTATAGCCTGATTATTGGTTCCGTGTTTGAGAGCCTGACATGGATCCACCAGTCTTCGGCCCTGAGGTAGACCCCGTCGGTATAATCCTTCTGCAGGCCGGGCCAGGTTTTCTCCACATGCTCCCTTATCAGCGCGATCTTTCTGGCCACATCTCCGGTGTCCTCGCCCGGGAACCTTAGCTTGATCATCCTGAAGGAAGGGATGGACGAGAGCGCGTCAAGGAGCTCGCCCCTCGCGAACAGGGAGGTTATAACCCCAGCCGCGGCCAGCGCGTCCCTTGTCGGGTTTATCTCAGGGATGATTATTCCTCCGCCTCCCTCGCCAGCGAGAACCGCTTTTTCTCTCTCTATGGCGTCAAAAAGGAACGATTCGCCCACCGGAACACGAACTACCCTCCCCCCGAACCTTTTCGCCACATGCTCGGTCATCATGGACGAGGAGAAATTGGTTATCACCGTCCCTGGCCTCTCCGAAAGGACAGCCCACGCGGCCAAGGGAAGTGTGTGCTCTTCGGAGAGAAGCCCTCTGCCCTTCACGCCAACGAGCAGTCTGTCCGCATCGGGGTCGCACGCGAGGCCGAGATCGGTCTTGCCCTCCACGAGCGTGGCATCCAGTTCGAGCAGGTGCTCTTTCTTTGGCTCTGGCGGGTGGGTAAAAACACCGGTTGGCTCGCAGTTTAACCTCATGACACTGGCGCCCATCTCTTCAAGGAGCCTTGGCAATGCCATCCAGCCCGCGCCGTTGACAGCGTCAATCGCTACGGCAATGCCATCAGCCCTCTCCGCGAACCTTGATGACATAACCGCCTCAAGGTGAGGAATCAGGGGATCCGGGTCGCGTTCCTCCCTGCCGAACGATCCACAGGAAGCGATCTTTTGCGTTTGCTCGGCAAGCTCATCTATCTCCACGATTTCCCATGCCAGAGGGAAAACCCCGCCGCGCTTCGCGAACTTCAGGGCGTTCCACTCCGACGGGTTGTGGCTCGCGGTTACGACTATTCCTCCCGCGGCGCCCCTCTTTCTGATGTGGAGCAGGGCTGTTGGTGTGGGCACGATGTCAAGGTGGAGGAGGTGCCTCCCCCCCGCGAGCAAGGTCCCAGCGACCAGGTGGTAGAAAGCCGGGCCGTGGGGCCTTGTATCCCTTGCTATGATGTATTGGCCTGGCCCGGCCCAGACGGAGAACGCCTTGGTATATCTGATGACCGCATCAGGGGTCAGATCAGTCCCAGCGATGCCCCTCAATCCAGATACCGAAAGCTTTGTCATTTTTCACAGAAAGCCAATATGCCGGCTCTCTCAGAAGTCAAATCCCCCTCCGCCGGAGAAGGTGGTCAGGTCACTGCCAGCGTAGTGAACCGCGGCCTCAATGAAAAGCCTGTGGCCTGACCAACCGAACGCGGCTCCGGACCCTACGGATACATAGCCCGCTGTTGCAAGGGAGGGTATATAACCGAAGGTGTATTTCAGGGGTAGCGCGAGCTCCCAGTTCCCCATGACGAAGCCGGGTATAAGGCCTATGGAGCCATAGTATGCCGATGAGGATGTGTCGTAAGAGGAATCCGAACCAGCGATGAAGAACCTCCCGGTGCCCGCGCCGCCCTCAAGGAAGCCCGTGGCAAGGAAGGGCCCGGCTGTCAGCAATTCCCTCTTTATGTATGGGCACGCGGTTATTGACATCACATACTCGTCTGTGTCAATTGGCTTGTAGCGGAACAGGGCGACTCCCATGCCGATTTCTGTCCGGTGAGCCAGGCCATACCTGAGCCAGACTGTCGGAAACCCCAGGATGCGAATTACCGTCTGGGTGTCCCTGACCGGGCTGTCCGGCTTCCTTTCCTCCGTGATGGGGAAAGCTGTCCAAGATGCGCCAACCGTCGCGTCAGACTCGTGCATGGTCCTGGGGCCGTGAAAGGAATTCAGGGAGCAGGAGAGGCAGACGAGGGGAAGGAGTCTTCTCATGGCTAAATGATAATGGGGCGGAATATTGTCTCGCAAGGGCATTTTGATTCGCGAGTCTCGCATAACTTCATCATACATTTAAGCTGTTTTCAGGTTGAACTCCGGCCTCTTCGCGGTTTAACATTTACCGCTATGAAATACATATCCTTGTTTCTCATCGCGGGAACCGCTTTGGCTCAGGAAGGCGTCGGAATATGGGAGGAGGAGGTCGTCGGGGTCGGAGAGTCCGGCTCATACAACCTTACCGGAAACCTGAGCCTTTGGGGCATAGGCACATCCGTTGACACAGTGATAAAACCTCTCTACATGCACCGGGTTGAGCTGGGGTTTGATATGACCTTCGGGGCCTGGCTCTTTGGCTTCGTGAGGCTCCAGTCCTGGGGTTCAGAGGTTGCCTACGACGGGTTCAATATTCCCGAAGCTTATGCGGAGGCCTATTTCTCGGACTGGTTCTCCCTTCGCGCGGGGAAGCAACTGCTTTTTTACGGCGATGGCCTGGTCTGGTCAGACAGGCTCAAGGGATACCCAGCCCTCTCCCTGCTTTTCGGAGACAACATCCGCCTGAATATTCACGGGGTCTACACCGATCCAACCGCGATAGGCGAGAATCCTTCCTGGATGGCCGGCGCTAACGGCGGAGCTGGCCTCGGCCCCCTGTATCTCTCGCTGTACGCTCTTTCCAGGCCCACCCCGCTGGTTGATGGCAAGTATGACCTCTGGGCCGGCGGCAGGGCCGAGCTGAAGTTCGGAGTTCTTAGCGTAGCCGCGGAGGGCGCTGATTACATCTCGGATACAATAAAAGCCATATCCGGCCTGGCAACCGCGGAGATAGCGCATGGCTCGTTCGGAGTTGGGGGCGCGGTCTTCACCATAGATCCCCTTTGGGTCAATGCTTTTGGCCAGAACATCGTCTACAGCTATGATAGGGTTGGCTGGGGCGGCATAGGGGATGCCTTCACCTTTGTCTATGCGCCGGATCCCTTCCTGAGGGGGCTGGTTGATGTATCCGCTATAAACGCGCACGCCAGCTATGGTCGCTATCTGGATTTCCTGCGTCCGGACCTTATAATGATCGCGAGATTTGACTACTACATGCTCTCCTCTGCTTTTACCGCGGATTCCTCGGTTGGCATCGGGAATGAGTTTGATCTCTCATTCGCTTTTGAGGTTACGAAGGTCGTCAGGTTCGGTCTCTCCGGCGGCTACTTGATGGCTGACGAGAACATTGAGGACGCTGTGGCACTGAGGGCCTGGCTCGCGAAGGACTTCTCTTTTGAATAAAGGCGAAGAGCCTCGTTGCGGCGCCTGATCTATCTGACTATGTTTATTCTCCTTGTCTCCGTTCCGGAGACCACGAAATAGACCCCTGGCTCAAGGCCTCCGAGCTCGGCCTTTGTGCTACCTGGCCCATACCGCGCGAGCGGCCTTCCAGCTACATCGCAGAGCAGGATTTCCTGGTTGGCGGCCAGATAAAAGATGTTTTTCCCCACGGTCGGGAAAACAAGCAGTCCAGCGCGCCCGGCCGCGGACTCGGATGTCCCGGCTCCAGCCGCCAGGACTGCCCTGTAGGCATTCACGAGGCCATTGCCGTAATACTGATCCCAGCCGGGCGTTCCGAGGTCAATCGCGGTTGAATTCAGGATGTCCCTTATCTGCTGGTTTGTCAGGGAGGGGTTCGCGGACGCGACCAGGCCAGCAACCCCGGAAACATAAGCGCACGAGAACGAGGTTCCTGAATAGACCGCATAGGTGTTGTCCGGGACTATGGTGTATATGTTGACTCCGGGCGCGACCAGCTCCTGCTCCGGGCCGTAGCTGGAGAAGCTCGCCAGGTTGAGGCCCTGGTCAACCGCGCCAACAGCTATGACCGTGGAGAACTTTGCGGGATAAGATATTGAACCAGGAGTTGAGCCAGATGACGCGACCAGGACACAACCAGAGTTCCAGGCATACTGGCACGCGGCCTCCAAGATGGCGTAGTAGGTTGATGTTCCAAGGCTGAGGTTTATCACCCTCGCGCCTCTGTCCGCGGCCCAGACTATTCCGTCGGCTATGTCATCCACGGTTCCCGCTCCATACTCGTTCAAGCACCTCAGAGAATAGATACCTATGTTCGCTGTTCCGGCTATCAGGAACCCGTTGTCTATCTCCGCGGCAGAGACCCCAGCAGTAGCTGTCCCGTGGCTTTCGCCGGGAATGTCGTCCGGATAAGGGTCTGGGTCATCATCAACGAAATCGTATCCCTTCAGCGCGGCGAAGTGGTCGTTTATGTCGGCGTGGGTATATTGTATTCCCTGGTCAACAACCGCAAGCTTTATAGCAATATCCCCGATTTCCAGGTCCCACGCGGAATTAGCCTTTATCGCTGGAAGGCCCCACTGGTTGGTGTAAAGAGGGTCGTTCGGGGTGAAGTTGACCCAGGCAATGCCCCTTGGTTCGCAGAAGACGAGGCCCGGAAGCCCGCGCAGGACATCCTGGATGGGCAGTCCATCCTCAAGGCGAATAACGGCATAAGGCAATGGTTTCTCGCGCGATTTGATCACGACAGCACCTCCGGCCCGGAGTTCCTCCAGGGGGACCCTTTCCTCAAACGCCAGGATGAACTCCGACTGGGCCAAAAGGATCGTTATGATAGCAAGCATGGCAGTCCTCCTTTTTGTCCGGAGATATTATAATGCCGATTCTTCCCTCCGCGCACGGACGGGGTTTGGTCCCCGAAAGAGCTTGAATCGTTCCGTGTGGTGGTATTATAATTTCACCACTGATAAGAGGTGAAAGAGGAGGCAAAAACATGACAACACTGATAAGCACTATCCTGGCATTCAACATGGGAGGGCCATATAAGGCCACAGCTAACAGCAATTCATCCAAGGCAAGCGACACCCTGAAGTATCACACCTGCTACAGTGATGATACATGGTATGCTGATGCGTATTCTCCGGCCATAGCCGGAACCAGGTTCAAGGTCAAGATATACACCCCGCAGGACAGCATCAAGCTGGACATGGTGGGCATAGCCATAGCCTTTAATTTCGCCCCAAACAACTTCCGAGACAGCATCCAGGTCTATCAGGATGGCCGCGGCTCGCCCGACACATACCTCTTTGCCCTTGAATTCACGGTGACATATCCGACGCCCTCCGGTCTGCTCATAGAGGGGGATATTCCTCCGGGTGATGAACCAATAATAAAACCAACTGACCCCGGTGACAGCATAATCCTCTGGCTGGTCAGTCCCAACCAGGTTTCGGGACTGGATTCCGCGCTCGTTGCCCTGGACGCTACCACGAACGACCCTTATACCTCAAAGATCAACTTCGTCTACGAGGACGCGGGGCCATGGGTGGACATATACACAACCTACGGCGTTGGGAACGACTGGGGTTTCACCATCTGGTATACCCTCTACTCTGATGTCTGGGAGGAGCCGGTCAGCTGGCACACGGTCGTGAAGGAGCCGTATCCGAACCCGGCGCGTTCGCGCTCGGCCCTGAAATTCTCGGTTCCGGATAGATCCGATGTTGAGATAGGGATATACGATCTCGCTGGCAGAGAGGCGAAGAAAGCTTTCCGTGGCTCGGTTGACATCGGATGGCACACGGTTGACCTGGATGTCTCTGACCTGGCCCCCGGAAACTACATGGTTCTTGTCTCAACGAGATACGGCACAGAAACCAGGCTATTGACGGTCAGATAGCACAACCTCGCGCAGGAACGCGTCCCTTATCTTCGTGGAAGAGGTATTGTAATCTCCATTCCCGTTCCTGTCCCTCTCCGGGTGCCACTGGACGCCAACGACAAATTGGTTGCCAGGCAATTCAACGGCCTCAATCGTCCCATCCTCTGCCATTGCAGATATGACCAGACCCTTTCCCAGATCCCTGATCGCCTGGTGGTGCGCGCTGTTGACCTCAATGGATTCCGCACCCAGAATCGTCTGGAGCCTTGTTCCAGCTGAAACTCTTATCTGGTGCCTCCTGTCCCTTTTCTGGCCATCAATTTCAAGGGCCGAGTGTCCTTCTATGTGCCCGAACAGGGTTCCGCCAAGAAACACATTCAAGACCTGGATTCCCCTGCATATCCCCAGGATGGGAGCTCGCCTGGCCATCGCTATCTCAAGGAGCCTGAACTCAAGCTCGTCCCTTGATGCGTCAACCAGCTCGCAGGCCGAACCATCGCCCCGGTAGAGATCCGGATGAACATCTCCGCCGCCGGATAGCACGAGGCCATAGAAGCGATCGGGGATTGCCGCGCCAGGGGTTATCAATCTGGAGTCCGGGCCGAGCCAGGAGAGGTAATTGCAATAGGAGGGTCTGAGGAGGCCGGGTCCGGTGACCAGGATAACATTTTTGCTATCAGCGCTCATCTTTCAAGGTTTGATTTCGTTACAGATTTCCCCCGGATCAGGCTCCACCTTTTGCCTCGCGAACGAAGTCCAGCATTCACCTCGGCCCGGAGCTTTAACCCCCCTGAAATGCGCGTGCATGGGGTCTGCCCCTACAGATCAGTCCTTTGTCGCGAGCCAGTATGCCAGTCCCGCGCCTCCGCCAACCAGGACGCTGAACCCGAAGAATGTCAGGAACACCTTGCCCGTGGTGGAGGTCTTGAACTCGTAGCTGGCCTTGACTGGCTTGGAAAGGGGCTGGAGCATTCCGGTCGCGGTCACGGTGTATTTGCCGGACGCGGTTGAGCCTGGGATCACTGCCTCTGCCTTCAGGAAGTCCGGCTTGCCCTGCTCAAGCTCCGGAACGCTCTTGGTCTTTATCACAGGGACAGCCGCGCCTATGCTCATCTTGCCCTGCCTCTCAACCATGAAGGTGTAGAAGTTCGGGGTGACCTTGCCGGGATAATAGGAGTATATCTGTATCCTGTGCTCGTATGTCTTGCCAGCGAGCTCCCCGAACCACAGGCAACCAGGGGTTGAGACCTTGCCCAGGGACAGCCAGACCTCGTCGTATGCGTCCACATCCTCCTTGAAGCTCCTGACCGCTTCGCCAGGTTTCAGGGGCTGGACCTCAAAGTCGCCCTGGACCTTGAACGAGTAGCGCCCTGGTTCCTTGGTATCGGAAAACAGCGCGGTGTAGCGGCCGTCGTTTGCCTGTTCATCCCCACCTGTCCCGTTGTCCAGGAGGGTCAGGGTCGTCATGTCAAATTTTGGCCCTGTTGCTATAACGGTATAGTTTTCCCTGGTGAAAACCCGGCCGCCTTTGTTGACCACGAAAGCCGAGACCTTCATGGGTTCCCCGATGAACCCGGGGTTCTCAACATTTATGGCTATCTTGGGCTTGTATGTTATCTTTAAGGCTTTCTTGACCCGTATCTCCGAGCCGGTTTTCTTGTGCCTGATGACAACCGTGATGTGGTAATCTCCCTCGTTTGAGATTGCGTAATATGACCTCCCCAGGATCCCATCGTTCGGCATGCCGTCGTCGTGCTTGCCATCGTCGTAGAGCATGAATGACTCTGACTTGCCGTCGGGGTAGTGAAGGTAGGCCTCGCCGGAGAAGTCCTGCGGGAATATGGGTTTGTCCGGCTCGGTCGGAACGAGCTTGACCTTCACCACTATGGGTTCATCAATCGGCAGGTCAGGTTTCTCCGGTTCCAGTATCTTGGGTATTACTATTGAGTACATCACCGCGCCGCGATCCTTGAAGACCACCTTCCAGGTGCCGGGCATGGGCTTGGTCACCTTTATCAGGGTATATGCCTTTTCCTTTACCCTCTCGCCTTCAACGGGGGTGCCGGTGGGGTCTATGAGCTCAACCGTCTCCCCCTTCTTCTTGCTCGCGACTATGGTTATCTCGGATATGGACTCGTCTATGATGAGCTCCTCGGTCTGGCCGCCCTGTTGGACTGGATGATAGCGCCTTACGAACCTGAGCAGGAAGTCTTCAAAGACCCTCAGATAAGCATCCGGAACCTCCGAAGGCCCCTTCACCTCGTAATACTCTCCA
This sequence comes from Caldifarciminota bacterium, assembly GCA_965649155.1. Lineage (GTDB taxonomy): Bacteria > Hydrothermota > Hydrothermia > JBDRYB01 > JBDRYB01 > JBDRYB01. Next base: position 10,783 of record CBFGJU010000099.1, read on the forward strand.
CCAGTCTGCCTTGCCAGGTCCTTGTATATGGTGGTGCCGGTCGTGAATGCCACCGTGTAGACCGGCCAGCTCCTGAGGTTGTAGTTGCCAGCGATGCGGCCGGTCCTTTCCTTGTAGGCGAATATGTCCGTCCCCTGCGGTATGTCGCGCTCCGTTATCTCGCCGTCTGTCATTATCACCACGAAGGCCTGGTTCAGTCCTTCCCTTTTCTCAAGAAGGTCATATGTCAACTCAAGGCCCGCGTTTATGTCCGTCAGGGGAGCGTTTCTGTCCAGCTTCCCGATTGACTTCTTGATGCCTGTGTAGGCGGAATCCAGGATCGTGAAGGGCATGAGAACCCTCGCTCCGTCGCCATAGGCAACCACCGCGACACGAGCCTCCTTTCCGAACAATCTCGCTATGTCAAGCAGGAGCTTCGCGGCCTCGTCAGCGAACCTTTCAGGGTCCAATTTCTTCATGCTCCCGGACTCGTCCATGAGCATGACGATGTCAACGCCCCGTTCCTCCTGGGTGGTGGTCAGGCTAACCCCGGGGAGCTGTGACAGCCCAAGCGTGGTTAAGGTGGCAAGAAAAGACATTTTACCTCCTCACGGCCAAATTCTAAAGCTGATCGGGGTGGTTATTCCACCACTCGCGCGGCCCCGGATCACCCCCGCTCGTTCTGCAATTGTTCTATCCTGTCTACCAGGCGATCAAT
>CBFGJU010000100.1:0-306 GCA_965649155.1 Caldifarciminota bacterium
GCTGGGGGGCGCGTTTGCTTGATAATATGGAACAATGAAAGACATCCTGAAGAAAGCCCTTGAGCACGCGAGCGCTGATTATGTGGATATCCGGCTTGAGGAAAGGGTCTCGTCCGTTGTCCACATGATGGGCCACGAGACAGAGGAGGCCAGCGAGAAAAGGTCTCTCGGCGGTTCTGTCAGGGCCTTTCACAAAGGCGGCGTTGGTTTCGCCACATTCTCCCTGCCGGAGGACGCGCCCTCTGCTGTGCAGAAGGCATCCCATCTCGCCAGGCTGGCGGGAGAAGGGAAGAACGAATCCCTAGC
>CBFGJU010000100.1:316-3847 GCA_965649155.1 Caldifarciminota bacterium
CCTAGCGCCCGTAAGGCCAGTCCTTGACGAGATAAGGGTTTCCATAAATGCCAGGGATCCCAGGGAGGTTCCCCTTGAGGAGAAGGCCCGGCTGGTGAAGGGCTACAACGACATCATGCTCGGCGTTAAGGGCGTTGTCACGACGAACTCGGCCTATACGGACATGTTCGTCAGGAAATTCTTCCTTAGTAGCGAGGGCTCAGACATCACCCAGGAAAGCCTGTATACCAGGATCGTGTTCTCAGCGGTGGCCGCGGATGGTTCAACCGTCCAGTCAAGGCACATCGCTTTCGCGGATCAGACCGGCTATGACATGGCTCTGAACCGGGAGACCGACGCGGAGGCCGCGGCAACCGACGCGGTTGCACTCCTTTCCGCGCCAAGGGTGCAGGGGGGCATTTATACGGTCATCCTTGACCCGATCATGGCCGGCGTGTTTGTCCACGAGGCTTTTGGCCATCTCTCGGAGGCGGATCACCTTTCCAGGGACAGGAAGATGCAGGAAATAATGAAGCCTGGCCAGGTCTTCGGCATTCCGGAGCTGAACATCACTGACAAGCCTATCCCAGGCAAGTGGGGATACTACAGATACGATGACGAAGGGGTTGAGAAGAAGCTGACCTACCTGGTGAAGGACGGCCTGCTCATCGGCCGGCTTCATTCCAGGCACACCGCGGCCCTGATGGGTGAGGAGCCCACTGGGAACGCCAGGGCAATTGATTATTCTTTTCCCCCGATAGTCCGCATGTCCGCGACCTGCATAGAGCCAGGAGACAGGGACTTTGAATCCCTGCTTGAGGGCATAGACAGGGGAATATATGTGGTTTCCGCGCTCGGAGGGATGACCGAGCTGGAGATGTTCACATTCTCAGCGCAGAAGGCCTACATGATAGAGAACGGAAAGATAACCCACCTGGTCAGGGATGTTGTTCTTTCGGGCAATGTCTTTGAGACCCTGAAGAACATAGAGGGCATAGGCAAAGACACGGTCTACTGGGCTGGCGGCTGTGGGAAGGGCAGACAGAATCCCCTCCCAGTGACGACCGCGGCTCCCCACATCAGGATAAAGAATGTGCTCGTTGGAGGAGTATGATGGAAAGGATAGCCGAAGAACTCGCCAGGCGAGGGGTTGATGGGTTTGAGGTCTTCTACGAGGAATCAATCCAGGAACCCGTTTCCTTTGAGCAGAATGTCCTTCAGAACCTTGAATCCAGGAAAGAGGCCGGAGTTGGCGTCAGGGTGATACAGGATGGCCAGGTTGGCTTCACCGCGTCCTCGGACCTGAGAGATCCCAAGGCCATAGTTGATTCGGCCATAGCCTCCGCGAAGCTCGGTCCGGAGGCCACCTTCTCTTTCCCCGGCCCTGGCGCTTTCCCTGCCGTGTCATTTGAGGGCGGAGATTGGCCCGTGGACGAGAGGCTCAGACTGGGCAGGGAAGCAGTCGCGGAGCTGTCCCGTCTTGTTCCAGGCCTCATGGTCAGCTTCACCGCGTCGGAAATGCTCATAAAAAACAGGATAATCAACTCCTCCGGACTTGATGTGTCATACGAGAAGCCGGTCTACCTCCTGACCGTCTATGTCAGCGGCATGGCAGAGACCGGCTATCTCTCAGATGGCGAATACAGATATTTCACAAGGCCGCCGGCCACGGAGGATCTTATTCCACGGATCAAACGGAGAATCAAAAAAGCCCTCATTCCCGGAAAGGCCAGCTCAGGCAAGAAAAAGGTCATTCTGGCCCCTGGCGTGATGAGCCTAATGATTGAATCGCTGGAAATGGGCATAAGCGGCAAGGCTGTCGTCAAGGGTTCCTCGCCCCTCAGGGAAAAGCTCGGAACAGCTGTGATGGGCGATCACATAACCATATCGGATGATCCCCTGCATCCCTTGCTCGCGGGTTCCCGGCCCTTTGACGACGAGGGTGTGCCCTCTGGTCCGAGGCCTGTTGTTGAGCGAGGCACTCTGAGATCATACAACCTTGACCTCTGGTCTGCGGCCAGGCTCGGCAATGAGCCAACTGGCTCCGCTTCGCGGAGCAGTTACAAGCAGTTGCCTTATTCTGGATTCAGCAATGCGGTGATGGAAGGGGGATCCGTCACCCCTGAGGAAATGATCGGGTCAGTGGATGACGGGATAATCGTCTATAACCCCATAGGCGGCGGCCAGAGCAACATGATGGCCGGAGATTTCTCCTTCAATGTTGGCCTCGGTTTTGTCATAAGCAATGGCGAGATCGCTGGCAGGGTGAAGGATACCATGGTTGCAGGAAACTTCTACCAGGACAGCCAAAGAATCATTTCCCTGACGGCCGAGCGCGAGCCATATGGCACCTTCCTCCTGCCCTACGCGCTTTTTGATGGGCTTACCGTGTCGGTGAAAGAATCATGAATTGTTTGACGCTTCTGTTATCGCTGGCGCCGGGCATCGGCCTCGGGTTTTCGGTTCCTTCCGGCGAAACCGGCGACATCTCGCGGATAGGCTACTGGGCCGAGCTGAACGCCAGCCAGGGCTTATTTTTTGGCAGGCTCCTGGCTGAGGATTTTCGTTCCAGGGGCGAGGGCTTCTACCACGCGACGAGCCTCTCGTTTATGGGGGGTGCCTCGCTCTCACCGGTAAGCATTTTCAGCCTGGGGTTTTCCGTTGGTCCGGCTCTCCTCATCAGGACACATTCCGATGCTTCTGAATGGGGTCCTGGCCTGGTGGCACAGGCGGATGCTTCGTTGTTTTACGCCGGGGATAAGGCCCGGTTTGGCCTCGTGGGTCTCACCAGGGCCTACCCTGGCAGGAGCTCGGTTCTCCTGTCGTTCGGCATAGGCCTCGTCGCTGGCGCAAAACCATAGGCAAGATGCCTGATCGCTGTTGGTGTGATGTGAACCCGGAGGCCTTCGGCCACAACCTCCGGGAGATAAAGAAGCTGGTCAAGGGCAGGAAGATCATTGCTGTCGTTAAGGCAGATGCCTATGGCCACTGGGCAAAGGAGGCCATCAAGCACATGCCAGAGGCCGATGTGTTCGCGGTCGCCACGGTCAACGAGGCCCTCCAGCTCTTTGATTACGGCCTTTCCAGGCCGCTTCTCGTCCTTTATCCAATACCTGACCCTGATGGCGCGACAGTTGTCCTTGAGCGCGGCGCGAGGATAACGATAGGCTCTCCCGAAAGCCTCGCGGCCGCGATTTCCGCGGCAAGGGCCCTTGGCAGGAACGCGATAGTTCACCTTGAAATAGACACGGGCATGGGCAGGACGGGTTTTCTTCCGGAGGAGGTTCCGGATGTTCTTGAAAGGATAGCCTCCAGCCCTGAGCTCATCCTGGAGGGGGTCTTCACGCATTTCTCAATGGGCGCAGATGAGGGTATGACATTTGCCCAGCTTGAGACCTTCCTGGCCGCGACAAAATCCCTGCCACCTATGGTGATGAGGCACTCTGCGAGCTCCCCCGCACTGCTCCGTTTCCCCGAAACTCACCTTGACGCGGTAAGGCCCGGAATCGCAATTTACGGCTGTCCACCTGATCGTTCCTTCGTTAACGCTCT
>CBFGJU010000101.1:0-3841 GCA_965649155.1 Caldifarciminota bacterium
GAGTGGAAAGCGAGTCCGCCAGGGAAAACAAGTAGCCTCACGCCTTTTCCAGGCCTTATAATTTCTCTCAAATGAACGATACCGAAAGAAAAGTCGCTCAGCTGATACCGATGGTCATTGAGCAGACCGGGCGCGTGGAGAGGGCATATGACATCTTCTCAAGGCTCCTGAAGGAGCGTATCGTTTTCCTGGGCATGCCCATAGACGACTATGTGGCGAACCTGCTCATAGCGCAGTTTCTCTATCTGGATGCAGAGGATCCGGACAAGGACATATACCTCTACATCAACACCCCTGGCGGCATAGTAACATCGGGTCTTGCCATATACGACACCATGCAGTATATCAGGCCGGATGTGGTAACCATATGCATAGGCATGGCCGCGTCAATGGGAGCGATACTGGTTGCCGCGGGCACACCCGGAAAGCGTTTCGCTCTCAAGCACTCAAGGCTTATGATACACCAGCCCTGGGGAGGCGCGCAGGGAATGGCTACGGACATTGAGATAGAGGCAAAGGAGATACTGGTTCTCAAGAAATTGCTCCAGGAACTCCTGGCAAAGCACACCGGAAAGTCAATGGAAATCATAGAGAGGGACACGGAACGCAACTTCTACATGTCCGCGGAAGAGGCCAAGGCATACGGCCTGGTTGATGATATAATAACCGCGGCCCCGGACAGGGGTAAGAGGGAGGATGCAGAGGAGAAGGGCCAGGTATAAGGAGACGAAGGCTGAGCCCTCGTGCTCTTTTTGCGGGAGGCCCCAGGGGGCAACGAGGCGCCTTCTCCCAGGCATAGATGCTTTTATATGCGCTGATTGCGCCAGGCTCGCGGTGGAGCTCCTATCATCCTCGCTCGATCCGGACGAGCCGCTTGAACTGCCTGTTCCAGAGAAGATAAAAGAGGCCCTGGACGAGTGGGTAGTGGGCCAGGAGAGGGCAAAGAAATCCCTTTCGGTCGCGGTCTACAACCACTACAAGCGGATAAACCACCGGAGAGCAGGCAAGGCAGACCTGGAGCTGGAAAAGAGCAACATATTGCTTATAGGCCCAACCGGAACAGGAAAAACCCTTCTGGCAAGAACCCTCGCAAAGCAGATAGGTGTTCCCCTGATAGTTCACGACGCTACACCAATAACCGAGGCTGGTTATGTTGGCGAGGACGCGGAAGCCATACTCGCGCGGCTCGTGGCCGAGGCTCAGGGCGACCTGGACAAGGCAAAAATAGGCATAGTGTATCTTGATGAGGCGGACAAGCTCGCGCGCAGACCTGGGCCAGGAAGGGATGTGTCCGGAGAGGGCGCCCAGCAGGCATTGCTTAAGATAACCGAGGGATCGGCGGTGGATGTTCCCCTTCCGGGTAGCAGGGAAAGGGTTTCTCTGGATACCAGGGATATTCTCTTCATATTCGCGGGGAGCTTTGAGGGGCTGTCGGATGTGGTCGCTGAGCGCGTTGGCAGGAAGGGAATAGGTTTTGTCAGGGGCGGAGAGGAGATCCCCAGGGATGAGCTATACAGGCTGGCCCAGCCGGAGGACCTGGTAAAGTTCGGGATGATACCGGAGCTTGTTGGAAGGCTCCCGGTCGTCGTGACCCTTTCGCCTTTAACGGAGAACGACCTGGCAGAAATAATGGTGAAACCGAGAAATTCCATAGTCAAGCAGTTCAAGAAGATATTCGGGATGGAGGGGGTAACCCTTGAGGTAACCGACGAAGCGGTAAGGGAGATAGCGAGAGCCGCGGCCAAAAGGGGATCCGGCGCAAGGGGATTGCGCTCAATAATGGAGGACATCCTTCTGGACACGATGTATAGACTGCCTTCAATGCGCGAAGTTGTGAGGGTTGTTGTGGACGCGGAGGTCGCCAGAGGCGAGAAGGAACCCGTCATGGCTTTCTCAGACGAAAGGAGGTCCGTGATTTGAGATCAGGATCAGGTCCCGAAAGAAGGATTCCGGTCGTGGTTCTCATTGGCGAGGTTCTCTTTCCGGAAGCCATACTCCCTGTCATGGTCAGGAGGGAGATGTCCGTGAGGGCCTTCCGGGCCGCGAGCCGGGGGGATGGGATGATGTTGTTTCTTCTACAAAAGGGCGAGGATGAGATGCCCACGCCGGAGGACATTTGCAGGATAGGGACAATAGGCACCATAGTCCACACCATGGATAACTCTGATGGAACTGCTAACATACTGGTTCAGGGGGTTGAGAGGGTAAGGGTCCAGAACATCTCTTTTGCCAGGGGTTATTATTCCGCGCGGGCAGACATGTTTCCTTTCCCGCCAGCGGACAAAAAGGTCCTGGCGCCGGCCGCGCGGGTAGCGAAGGATTTCTTCGCCAAGCTGGTTTCCATGATACCCGACCTTCCCCCTGAGCTCGGGAAAACAATCCTGGCTCAGAACAACGAGACATTCCTCTACCTGGCATCCGCTCACATGCCTGGAGAGGCAGAGAAAAAGCAGGAGCTCCTCGAATCAAAGAGCCTTGAGGAGTTGGCGAAGAAGCTATCCGAGCAATTGCTCTGGCACATACAATACCTGGAAACCAGGCAGGAACTGGAGGGAAGGGTAAAGGAGGAACTGGCAAAAGGGCACAAGCAGGTCATTCTCTCGCAACTGCAGGACGAGATAAAGAAGGAGATGGAGGAGGAGGATGACCTCTCGCTATACGAGAAACGGATAGTTGCGGCCGGAATGCCTGACGAGGCAAGGGAAAAGGCCCTCTCGGAGTTCAAACGCCTGACGAAGACACCCGCGATGTCGCCGGAAGCGTCCGTGATAAGAAACTGGCTGGACTGGGTCACGGATATGCCCTGGAACAAGAGGACAGAGGACAACCTTGACCTGGAAAACGCCAGGAAGATACTTGACGAGGATCACTACGGGCTCACGGAGGTCAAGGAGAGGATACTGGAATACCTGGCTGTCCTCAGGCTCAAGGGCGCGACCAGGGGACAGGTCCTCTGTTTTGTCGGGCCACCTGGGGTCGGAAAAACATCCCTGGCACGCTCTATCGCCAGGGCTTTGGGAAGGAAATTCGTAAGGGCCTCGCTGGGCGGGCTGAGGGACGAGGCCGAGATAAGGGGCCACAGGAGGACATATGTGGGCGCCCTCCCTGGTAAGATAATACAACAGGTAAAGCGCGCCGGGACAAAAAACCCTGTCTTTCTCCTGGACGAGGTTGACAAGGTAGGGACAGACTACAGGGGAGACCCGCAGGCCGCTCTCATGGAGGTCCTTGACCCTGAGATAAACAGGGAATTCATGGATCACTACCTTGAGGTGGATTTTGACCTATCGGAGGTTCTGTTCATCACGACCGCGAACTCAACAATGGGCATACCCAAACCCCTCCTTGACAGGATGGATGTGATATACCTGCGCGGATACACGGAATACGAGAAGACCGAGATAGCAAAGAGACATCTGGTTCCAAAACTGCTCGCGGACAACGGGCTTGAGCGGGATGATTTCCAGATATCGGACGAGGCAATACTCAGGATAATCAGCCAGTATACCTCGGAGGCAGGAGTCAGGGAACTGGAGCGCCAGCTCGCCAGGCTCATGCGCAAGGCCGCGAGGCGCAAGGTTGAAAAGGGTAAGGCCACCAGCATAACCCCATCAAACCTTGAGAAGTTTCTTGAACTTCCGACGATCCAGGAGCACAAAGTAAAAGAGGATAATCCGCCGGGCGTGTTCTACGGCCTCGCGTGGACAGAGCAGGGCGGAGACGCTCTCAGGGTGGAAACAACGGTCTCACGAGGCAAGGGTAATCTCATAACAACGGGCCAACTTGGCGAGATAATAAACGAATCAATAAAGGCCGCCCTAAGCTACATAAAAGCGCACAG
>CBFGJU010000102.1:0-2523 GCA_965649155.1 Caldifarciminota bacterium
CATGAAAACCGTGGACCATACACCGCCTGAGCCGGTCGCGCAGGTTCTCGGGCAGGAATCTGGCATGGTGGATCGCGGCGCGTCCAGGGAGGTGATCGCGCTCCTGAGAAGCCGCTCGCCCATGAGCATATACAGGTATTACCTGGTCTCAGAGGATGGCTCAACCATCTACTTCTCCGAACCTATCAGGCCCCAGCCATTCAACTTCATGAAGCTCCCCGTCCTCATCTTTGACATACTCTTCGCTTGTGTGTTCTTCGGTTTTCTCTTCATGGCGAAGAGGGGCAAGCCCATGTTCATCAGGAAGATAGCGGGGCTTGAGGAGCTGGACAACGCGGTGGGCCGCTCAACCGAGATGGGAAGGCCAATAGTATATGTGCCGGGAATAGGAACCATAGCAGACATAGAGACCATCGCGTCGCTCACCATACTCAAGCATGTGGCCAAGAAGGCCGCGGAGTATGAGACAGCGGTCATAATGCCCAACGCTGACCCCATGGTCACGGCCGCGGCAAAGGAGGTCATAAAAGAGGCATACACCGAGGCCGGAAGGCCCGACCTCTACAACGAGGACAATGTGTTCTATGTCTCCAATCAGCAGTTCGCTTTCGCCGGCGCGGTCAGCGGTCTCATAGTCAGGGAAAGGCCCGGCGCAACATTCCTGATAGGCTACTATGCGGCCGAGTCCCTGGTCATAGCTGAGGCCGGTTATTCCGTCGGAGCAATACAGGTCGCTGGAACTGCTTCGGTCCTTCAGACCCCGTTCTTCCTCGCCGCGTGCGACTATGTGCTCATAGGCGAGGAGGAATACGCCGCGTCCGCTTACCTATCGCACAACGCCCTTCAGATGGCAACCCTGAAGGCAGAGGATGTTTTCAAGGCAACCTTCGTGAGCTTCATAGTCCTCTTCAGCTTGCTGGTGAGCCTTGGCATCTCGGTCATTTTCCTGAGCTAAGGAGAGAAAGATATGTTTAGAGCACCGGTTTGGCTCGTTTTCATAGTGGGGCTGTTCATGGCCTCCGCGTTCTTCATACCCGTGGACCCGTTCCCCATGATGCAGACCTGGGCCCTCAAGTGGGATGTCATTATAGCCGCGTTTGCCCTCGCGGTCGGCATAGACTCCCTGGTCATGCACCACATAAGGCGTGTCCAGCGCCGGCAGAATGTCCTGTATTCCCTGACACTGCTTATAGGTTTCTGGGTCACGATAGCCTGGGGAGCGTTTGCCTGGTGGAGATACGGGGGGCCGTTTGCTACCCAGTCCACCTTCCTCTGGCTCTTCCGCTACATAGTCGTGCCCATGGACGCCACGATGTTCTCCTTGCTCGCGTTCTTCATCGCGTCCGCGGCATATAGGGCGTTTAGGGCAAGGAACTTCTCCTCGTCCCTTCTCCTCCTCTCAGCCGGCATAGTGATGCTCGGCCGTGTCCCATTCGGGGATTGGGCCGCCGCCCCCATATTCATAGCGTTCGCGCTCTTGCTGGCCTTCTACTTCCTCAGGGTCTTCAAGCAATACGAGGGCTGGGGAAGAAGCATAAGGCTGGTTGTTGGAGCCCTCTTCCTGATCGTCGGCCTTGTCCTACTCTGGCCCATAGGCCCGGGCGGCCAGCTCTTTCCTGCGTTCCGGTTCGTGGTTCACAGCATCCCGCACCTGGCATCCTGGATCATGGAGGTCCCGCAGATGGCCGCGAGAAGGGGAATTGACCTTGGCATATCCCTTGGTTCCCTGGCGTTCGCGCTCAGGGTCCTTGTCGGGATAGAAAGGGGGTATATGAGATGAAATTCCTGTATCTGCTAACAACCATAGACAGGCGCATAATCTACGGCCTGGTGTTCCTGGCGACCACCCTGCCGTTCCTCTTCAAAAAGAGTCCCAGCGTCCAGATAACCCCGGAGGTGGAAAAGGTCTACAGATTTATAGACAAGCTCCCTCCTGGCTCAAGGATAGTCCTGTCCGCTGACTACGGCCCCTCGTCCATGCCAGAGATACAGCCCATGCTCTACGGGATATGCAAACATGCCTTCACCAAGGGCCACAAGGTTTATCTCCTGACCCACTGGAACTACCAGGGCTTGATAGCTGGCCAGGACGGGATAATGAGCGCTGTCAGGGACTTCAACAGGGAAATAAGGGAGGGAAAACACCCCGAAAGAACCGACACCCTCATAGAAGGGGTTGACTATGTGTCCTGGGGCTTCAGGCCTGGCGGGATGGCTGTAATGCTCCTCATGAACTCGGACATAAGGATGGCGTTCTCGCGCGATGTGAGGGGCATACTCCTGGACAGCCTTCCGGCGATGCAGGGCTTCAGGAACCTCCGCGACCTGGGGACAGTTGAGAACCCGAAGGGTATACTCATTGGCCTTGAGGCCGGCTTCACCGGGGATGTCTGGGTCATATACGGCCAGGCCCAGGGCCGGTGGCCAATGGCCCTCGGATCGACCGCGGTGGTCACGCCGTCATACTACACATATCTTGAGGCCGGGCAGATAATAGGCATCCTCGGAGGACTGAAGGGCGCG
>CBFGJU010000102.1:2533-3828 GCA_965649155.1 Caldifarciminota bacterium
CGAATACGAGCAGTTGGCCGGGTTCAAGGGCCAGGCGTCCATAGGAATGCTCTCCCAGAGCATAGTCCACATCCTGGTGGTTGTCCTCATTTTCCTGGGCAACCTGGGGTTTTTCCTGGCAAGGAGGAAGTGAGATGAACATATGGGAACTCATAGGAATATGGTTTGCCGCGCTGTTGACATTTGCGGTCTTTTCTTTCCTTTATCGGGATAACCCGGTATACAAGTGGGCAGAGCACCTTTTCGTTGGGGTCTCGGCCGCGCTGGGCGTCTATGCCGCTCTGGATCAGAGCATAGTGCCATCGGTCAGGGAGGCCCTCGCGTTTCCAGGGGTGTTCAAGTTCATAACCTGGATAGCGGTTTTCCTCGGCGCGCTCATTCTCTTCAAGCTTGAGGTATTGGCAACATACCTGCCCAACATGACCTTCCTGTCCAGGTATCCCATAGCGTTCGTGACCGGCATGGGCGTTGGCCTCACCCTCGTCAATGTGGTGAACGGCTATCTGTTCCCGCAGACCCAGGCGACCTTCCTTCCCCTGTTCAACATCCAGGGCGCGAGCTGGCTCACCCTCATGAACAACTGGATCATCGTCCTTGGGGTGGTGTTCGCGCTGATGTATTTCTTCTTCTCCGCTCAATACAAGGGAAGGCTGGGCATGGTTCTGAAGGTTGGGATAACCTTCCTGATGGTCGCGTTCGGCGCGATGTTCGGCTACACGGTCATGGCGAGGCTTTCCCTGCTCATAGGCCGGATCTATTTCCTGCTCCACGACTGGCTACACCTGATCTGAGAAAGGAAATACCAAGGAGGACCTTATTTTGGGCGGGTCGGAAAACCCGCGCTGGGAATGACGGAGAACCTGAAATGAGGTTTTCGGGAAAACAGCTCAAGTGGAAGAACCTGGCGGTCGCGGCCGGGCTCTGGGCCGGGATCACCCTGGCCGATCAGCTGACAAAGCTCCTGGTCGTGAGCAATCTGAAGCCATACCTGGATTACCCGGTCATGGGGAATTTCTTCAAGCTGACCCTGGTCTACAACAGGGGCATCCTCTTCGGCATAAATCTTTTCCCGCAGGAGGTTGCCTGGCTCTACCCAACGGTCATGATCCTCATAATGGCGCTTGTGATATTCGCGCTGTTCTTTGAGAAGACCTGGCCCAACACCATCGCCTATGGCATGATCCTGGGCGGCGCGCTTGGCAACCTCATTGACCGGTTCAGAATAGGCAGGGTCGTGGATTTCCTGAACTTCGGGATAGGAGAGCTCCGGTGGCCATATTTCAACCTCGCTGACA
>CBFGJU010000103.1:0-3816 GCA_965649155.1 Caldifarciminota bacterium
CTTTTTTTCATCACGGTGATAATTATAACCGATTTCGCGTGGACTGTCAAGTAGCGGGAGCGCGAACGGCTGGATTAAAATATGGGCGTGAAGATAATAATCCCCGTTGCCGGCAAGGGAACCCGGCTTTACCCTCTGACCCACACCGTTCCAAAACCACTGATTCCGGTCGCCGGGAAACCCGTTCTGGGACACATGCTGGACAGACTCATCCCCCTTAATCCTCGGAGGATAACCCTGGTCGTGAACCCCGGAACCCAGGATGCCATAGCCGAATACGCTGAGCGCATCACCCCTGGCCTCGTTGAGTGCCGGGTGCAGGAAGTGCCCCTTGGCATAGCCCACGCTGTAAGGGCAGGGGGGATTGAGCCTGGCCCACTCCTGGTTATCCTCGGGGACACGATAATTGACGCGCCCCTGGCGGACTGGCTACAGGAAGGGGATTTCATTGGCGTGAAACCCGTTGAAGACCCCAGGAGGTTCGGGGTTGTTGAGCTTGACGGCGGGGGGAGGGTTATCTCGGCCGTTGAGAAGCCGGACGAGCCGAAAACGAACCTCGCGCTTGTTGGACTTTATTACATATCGGACGGGGCAGTCCTCCTTGAGGCGATAGAACGGCTCATAGCCACTGACACCAGGACGAAGAACGAATACCAGATAACCGACGCGCTGAACCTGCTCCTCTCAGACGGCTGGCGGCCTCTCGCGCGCGAGATAGGGGAGTGGTTTGATTGCGGGAAGATAGACGCGCTCCTTGACTCAAACGCCTTGCTTCTGGACAAATATCCGCCGGCGGCTCCGGATCTTCCGGGCGTTGAGGTGATCTCCCCGGTCTCGGTCCATCCGACCGCGACCCTGAGGGGAGGCAGAGTAGGGCCCCATGTCACGATAATGGAGAACGCGAAACTTGAGGATTGTTTTATATCCGGCTCAATCGTGAGTTCTTCCGCGAGGCTCGCAAACTGCCAGATCTCAAACAGCGTTATCGGGAGAAACTCCATGGTGAGGGGTTTTTCGGGTTCGCTCTGCGTTGGGGACGATTCGGTTGTTGGGGCGCCGTGAGTCCGGTTCTTTCAATTCTGAAAAAGGCATACGCGGATGGTTTTCCCCGCGCCCTCGTTTTTTTGATGGCCCTTTCGTGCAATACCGGCTCAAAGAAGGCCCGGAGCCCCACATTGGTCTCCCTGAACCCTGCCGCGACCGAGATGATATTCGCACTCGGCGCGGAGGATCACCTTTTGGCCGTTTCTGATTTCTGCGATTGGCCGCCTGAGGCCCGGAAATTGCCCAGGGTCGGAGACCTCGTGAAGCCAAACCTTGAGGAGATAGCGAGGCTAAGGCCGGACTATGTGATAGTATTTCTTCCGACCCAGGAAAGGCTCGCGAATGATCTCGCCAAGATGGGACTGAAAACCCTTGATGTTTCGCCTGAGACTTCCGAGGAGGTTTTCTCAGAGATTGAGAAGCTGGCCAGGTTTCTCGGAACAGAGGAGAGGGCCAGGGCCCTTTCGGATAGCCTGAGGGCAGAGCTCTCCGGGATAAAGAAACCGGACAATCCTCCTTCGGTATTCATTGAGCTTGGAATCAATCCTTTATATGCGGCTGGCGCAGAAACATTCCCGGATGATATAGTTCGCATAGCCGGAGGCAGAAACATATTTTCCGATACCAGGGGCTATTTCCCTGTCCAGGAGGAGGAGGTTCTCAGAAGAAAACCCGATGTCGTTGTCCTCGCCCACGAGGATGGCCCTGAGCCGGAGATGAGAATGGGTTGGTCCGGCAGGGGCTTCAGGGTTCTGGTGGTTGATCCTGACCTGATAACCAGGCCAGGCCCCCGTTTCGTCCAGGCTTCAAAAGCGCTGGCAGAGGGTTTCAAGCAATGAAGGAAATCCCCGGCAACGCCTTCATCATTCACAGGCACAGAGCCAAAAGGGCAGACGAACACCTTGACCTTCGGATGAGGGATGGCGAAGGCTTTCGCTCCTGGGCAATACCCAAGGCACGCCTGCCGGAGGCGGGAGAGAGGCTCCTTGCCGTTGAAACCGAATTTCACGAGCTTTCAGCATATTTCGCTGAGGGCGAGATACCTGATGGGATCTACGGCGCGGGGACGCTTGAGGTGTTTTGCCGAGGGACATACGAGACCATGGAGAAAACCGACAAGGCCTGGAAGTTCAGGCTGATCTCGGATCAGTGCGGGGGCGTCTTTGTCCTGGTTCGCATGAAAGAAAACAATTTCCTGTTGATGCATGGCAAAATGTAGGGGGCGGGCCCTGTTCTTGCCCTAATTCCTGAGACGGGTTTTCCCGACACGGTGGCGAGATTGCCAGAAAAGCATCCCCGCGAGCATGACCAGGTGCGCGTCCGCTGGGTGCCTCATCCGGGGCACTGCCATGGGGCCGGGGATCAAAATGAAATACAGCGCTGTTATCACCAGGAGCCACGCGAAGACCTCCTTCCTGTTCCTTACGAATCCCAGGATAGCGAGAGTGTAAAGAGCCAGCTGGTAAACCAGGGCCGCGATCCAGAACCCCGTTCCCCACCAGGGCAGGCCCTCAAATATCCTGCCTATAAGCGCGCCCGGTCCCTTCTTGACCAGCAGTCCAAATAGCTCCGGCCCTGAGCCAACGCGTTTGCCTCGCATGAAGAGGTTCTGGCCGTAGACCGCGGGCAGTCTGTATGGGTGAACCGGGCCCAGGAGGCCGACGGTTCCCTTCAGGTGTTCGGAGAGGTAAAGCGCGGGATTTCTTAGGATGTGTCCGAAACCCACTTTCGCGAGCGCGCGCCACCTTCCGGGGTCTTCCTCAAATACCCAGATGTCGTCCTCGTCCCTCGCGACAACGCCCCAGCCGTATCTTTCCGAAGCCTCGTTGAATATCATCATGTCCGCCTGGCGCAGGGTTATCCCTTTCTCAGCGGAGACAACTGCCGCTCCGTTGTAGTATGCCATGTTGACCCATTCAACCGTTGAGAAGAACGGAAAGCCGTATATAATCCAGTTCCTGATGAACCATGGCAGGACAGCGGCCGCGAACCCCCCTGTGGCCATGTGCCACCTGTTTCTCGCAAAGGGCAATATCAGCACGGGAATATAAAGCCCGACAGGCCTCGTCAGAGCGGCTATGCCCAGGCAGAGGCCCCCGCCCAGCGCGAAAAGCCAGGAGAGTCTCTGCCCCTCCTCTGCCATGAGGATCGGGGTTCTTCCTGTGCCGGTCCTCCTCGCCCAGGCGAATTCCTCGGTTGGCCAGAAAAGCAAAGCGATGCCCAGAACCAGAGAAAATGTGAAAAGTGTCTCTGTCATGAGCTCCTGGCAATAGACGAGGGAGAGGGGGTTGAAAGCGTATAGGAGTCCTGCAAGTAGCGCGCCTCGGGGCCAGCGTTGTCTGAGAATCAGGTATACAAGGAGTGCCGTGCCCGCGGCGAGGATGTCGTTTGCTATGATTCCCCAGAGGGGCGAGGGACCCAACGCCTTGTAGAGAAAGGCCAGGAGCAAGGGGAAAGCAGGCGTCCTGAAGCAGTCGGGGGTAAAAGGGGAGATGGGGTAAAGGGAAAATCCGTGGCCGACCATCAGATTCAGAGCCAGGCGGTGATACCCTATGGCGTCGCCGTATGCCGGAAGGCTCATCTCCGGGTGCCATATGAACGGGATTGACATGAAGAGCCTTATTGCCAGAGCCACGCCGAAGACCAAAAGGGCTTTCTTCACTCGGATATTATAACCCAGATCCTGCATGAATCGGAAACCCTCTGCTAGTGTGAGATGTAGGGATGAGGTTGGGTTCGTCCCTGGACAGGCACGGGGCCTGATAGGGCACC
>CBFGJU010000104.1:0-3786 GCA_965649155.1 Caldifarciminota bacterium
TTGCCATTCTGGTGGATGAGTTCGGCGGCACGGTCGGATTGATAACCGCCAGGGACCTTGCTGGCCACTTGCTTGGCGGCACGGGTTTCTCGGTGAAGAGGCTGGGCAGGGGCCAGTTCATAATAACGGGTCGGGTGGACATAGGGGTAATAGAGAGGCTCGTTGAAAAGGAACTGGGGCCGCCGGAGGAGGACCTGAACGGATTTTTCCTGAGGTTGACTGGCCACATTCCGCGTGAGGGAGAAGCGTTTAAATTCCAGGGAGTAAAGATAACTGTCCTTGAAAAATCCGGAGAGGAAATAGAAGCGGTTAAGGTGGAGGTTATCAGATGATAGCCTTGCTGTTCTTCATCATTTTCATAGGCCTCAGCGCTGTCTTCTCCGGGACAGAGATGGCATACATATCGCGCGACAGGATCTCACACATGGCCAGAATGAGGGGACGGGCGGGATTCTTCTACGGCACCATGCCGAGGGAGGTGATGGCAACAATACTTCTTGGAAACAACCTGGTGATGGTTGGAGCGACCGTCGCGGCGACCCACCTTTTTCTTGATTTCACTGGCAGGGCTCAGTCCGCAACCCTGGCGACGATCCTGAGCACCCTCTCCATACTCATCCTGGGCGAGGTAATACCCAAAGCCATTGCCAGGTCTCGCCCTGAGATCATCATGGCCCTTTTTGGCCCACTAATATGGTGGGTATGGAGGATCTTAAAACCAGTAGTGACTGGACTTCTGAGGGTAGTGAAGGTCAAAATGGAGATTTCGCCAAAGGCTGAGCTAAGGCAACTACTGGATAGGATGCTCCTTGAGGGCAAGATAACCGAAAAAGAGGCCAGGATAGCGGTCAGGGGACTCTTCTTGTCGGACATGACCCTATCGGAGGCCTGTGACAGGAACTTTCGGCTCTTCTCAGATGAAAATGAGGCAAGAGCCGCGATGTTCGCACAGCCTTCTTTTGCCCCTGTCGTGAGCGCGGGGCAGGATTTTCTTCTGCTTGACGCTAAGGCTGTTTTCGCGGGCAGGCGTGATGCCTTAAAACGACTGGAAAAAATGACCGAATCCGCAAGGGTCACCACAGCAATCCCCTACCTGAAAAGGGGAGAGCCGGTTGCGGTGGTGAACGCGGAGGGAAAACTCGTCGGATTGATAACCCCTCAGAGCCTTATGGCCAGGATGGTATCCTGAGGGGTGCCTACTTTGAATTGTTATTCAAGGTCTTTTTTGGTTCACCCTTAATAATCCGTAGCTCCATTGGCTCGTCCGAGGATACGACGGCATAGTTTCTCATTCCCCAGGCGTTCATGATGTTCTCAATCCACCCGGCGATCCCGTGCATGTACGAGATGGTAATTTTTGCCGGGCACACCACCCTCAGAATGAGGTCTTCGCCATCCTCAATTACAGCAACGCGCCCCTGGTCGTGGTAGAGGAGCCAGAACCTGTTAAGGGTGGCCGCGAGATGGGGATCCGGAGTCCTGATAAAATCTCCCGGCAGAAGCTTATAATGAAACCTCCCTATATAAGCCCCTATTTCCCTGGCAAAATTCGGATCCCCGTCCCCAAGCTCCTTCACAACCGCTTCAAACAACTGGGCGAATGACTCAAAAGGATACCATCTGAAGGGTTCCAACGAATCAAGAAACAAGGCTGGGTCATCAACGAGGCCCTCAAGAACATGAGCCAACGCGTCCTCGCCAAATCTTTCCCTCACAAAGGAAACCAGGCTAACGATACCGAGACCCTTGCTCCTCATCAGATAACCATCCTCGTTGGCGAATACAACACGGTTGTTTTCTCTTTCATGATCCGATCCTCTTTGCTTGATATAAATTATAAAGCAACCCGAATTAGAATATCAACTTTTCGCGAGGCCCTTGATCCTTCTTTGATTTGGGCTTGAGAAGCCGAGATCAATGCGAGAAAACAGGTTGGTTGATAGCGGTTGAAAATCGTGGAATCTGAAACCATCCGGGCGAAGGCTCGCCGGAACGCCGCCCGCTGAAACATAAAGGGAGAGGCTTTTATTCCCCCGGATTCTCTATTTCGGTGTCCAAATAATTCAGGACCTCCCTGGCCTCCGACTCCGGAATAGCGACATACTTCCCACTTGCCCTGGCAAACACGGTGCCATTTTCATCAACGAGCTTTCCCCTGGCGGTGTAGTATGCCCTCTCGGTCTTGCCGAACTCAGCCGCAACCGTGAGTTTCATGCCCGGCCTGACGGGCCTCAAAAACCTGACCTGTATCTCCCAGGTGTAGAACATCTTTCCGCCGGTCGCGAGGTAGACAGTCCAGCCCATTGCCTCGTCAAGCGCGGCCGATATTATTCCGCCGTGGACGCGGTTCTTGTAGCCGACATGGTGCTCTCCGGGGACAAACTCGTAGTAGACCTTCTCGCCATCGGTTCTGAATGTTCCCCTGAGGCCGCAGGGATTGTCCTTGCCGCAGATGAAACAGGCCTTGTATCTCGGAAGCGCCTTCATCCTGAGTAGAAGCTCTTTATGGCGTCGGCAATCTCAAGGACCTCCTGGTCGCTCAGCTCCGGGAAAACCGGCAGGGAGATCACCCTTTTCGCCATGCTCTCGGACACGGGAAAGTCGCCAGGCTTGTGGCCCAGATAAGCAAAAGCTGGCTGGAGGTGGAGAGGCAGAGGATAGTGGATGGCATTGCCTATTCCCCGCTCGCTGAGGAACGCGGAGAGCTCGTCTCTCCTTTCAGTGATAATGGTATACTGGTGATAGATGTGCTCGCACTCCGGCTCAACAAAGGGTGTCTCAACCAGGCCCGCCAGTTCCCGGTCGTATATCCTGGCTATCTCCCTTCGCCTGGCGTTCCACGCGTCCAGGTGGGGGAGCCTCACCCGGAGGACAGCCGCCTGCATTTCGTCAAGCCGGGAGTTGTAGCCCAACTCCGAGTGCTCGTATTTCCTCGCGGACCCGTGAACCCTGAGGAACCTCAGCCTCTCGGCCAGGGCGTCGTCATTGGTCGTGATCATCCCGCCATCGCCCATGGCCGAAAGGTTCTTGGTCGGATAAAAGGAGAATATGGCCGCGGTCCCAAAGGAGCCGGCCCTCTTGCCGTTCCTAGCCGAACCCGCGGCCTGCGCCGCATCCTCAAGCATGAAGATGCCATGGGCCTCGCATATCCTGGCCAGAGCGTCCGTATCCGCGACCTGGCCGTAGAGGTGAACCGGAATGATTCCCTTTGTTTTCCGAGTGATAGCCTTTTCGGCCAGGCCAGGGTCCATGTTGAATGTCCTGGGGTCTATGTCAACGAAGACCGGCCTCGCGCCGAGCTCGGCTATGGCCTCCGCGGTGGCCACGAATGTGAAAGGAACCGTTATAACTTCATCCCCGGGACCAACATTCAGGGCCCTGAGCGCCATTCTCAGCGCGTCCGTGCCGTTGCCGACGCCAACAGCGTGCTTCGCGCCGACATAACGGGCGAACTCTTCTTCAAAGGACTTGAGCTCCGGGCCGAGGACATAGTTTCCAGAAGCGGCGACGCGCACTAGGGCTTCGTTTATCTCTTTCTCCAGAAGGGCGTATTGCCTCTTGAGATCCAGAAGGGGTATCATAAGAGAGAAATTTTAAGCCGGGCGAGCTATTGGGAACAATCTTTCGCAGGCAGAAACGATGTGACGGCCTACCTGGTGATGATGGCTATAAGACTCGTTGGAGATGAAAAGGGTTCTCAAAGATACGGGTTCAATTTTTCTGCACTGCGACCCAGGTGTGAGCCACTACGAGCCCGTTCCCTTTCATCTCCCAATAGCTTTCTCG
>CBFGJU010000105.1:0-1069 GCA_965649155.1 Caldifarciminota bacterium
ATCGCCGAGCCAGAGGTCAATGAACTCCCCTGAGGAGACCGGCGGCGTCATGATTGTCCAGGAGAATCCGCCGTTGTTGCGCCAGACATCAACCCCCTGAGAGGCGTTCTGACAGCCAGCAATGATGTCGGGGTCGCCATCGCCGTCAAGGTCACCGAGAACCACGGAGTGATAATCCGGGCCATCATCAAGGATATTTCTCAGGCTCCAGTTCGGGTTCGGGCCGCCGAGGTTCTCATATACCCTGACATCCTCCCTGCATGAGACGACATCCGTGTCGCCATCGGCGTCCAGGTCGCCTACAGCCAGGGCCAGGGACCAACCGCCTGAGGCAACGCTGGTGCCCTGGGTAAAGGTGGGGATAGGCTGGCCGTTCCCATACCACACGAATATGCCATCGTAGAACCCGCTCATTATGTCAGGGTTCCCGTCGTTGTTGAAGTCCCCGACTCGGGGCGAGTAACACGCGGAAAACCCAAGGCTGGTCAGATATGTGAAGGTTGGATTCGCCTGGCCGTCGCCGAGCCATATGTATATCGCGCCCGTGGGATAGCTGTTTGAGTTGGCGACTATATCCGGATTGCCATCCTTGTTCAGGTCTGCTATGACCGGCTCGTAGCACTGGCCTGGGGTGGTCAGGAAATCATCTGGGTTCAGAAAACCCATAAAACAGAGAATCAATCTCATTTCAACCTCCCTTGCTGTAAAATTATAATGCGTGCCTTTTCCTGATCTCAAATTGGTTCCGATGCGCGCCTTGCTTTATAATTATCTTCCTTGGCAAGAGAGAGAGTTGTTGTTTTTCTTTCGGATTTCGGACCTGCCAGCGCCTATGTTGGCCAGGTAAAGGGTGTCTTGTCGGGGATTCAGCTCATAGACCTCTGCCACGACATTCCCCCTGAGGATGTCAGGGCTGGTGCTTATGTGCTTTTTACATCGTGGAAATACTTTCCGGCTGGTTCGGTGTTCCTCGCGGTGGTTGATCCCGGCGTCGGCACGGGGAGAAAGGCTCTCGTCGCGGCTTGGCGAGACTACCTTTTCGTTGCTCCGGACAACGGCATTCTCTCGC
>CBFGJU010000105.1:1079-3764 GCA_965649155.1 Caldifarciminota bacterium
AATGAGGATTTCAGGGCATTTGAGCTTCCTGTTCCACCCACTGCTTCCCCGACATTTCACGCGAGGGATGTGTTTGCTCCGGTGGCCCGGGCACTTGCCCTTGGCGAGAAACCTGAAAACATAGGCCAGCCATGCCCCTCGCCCGTTTATTGCTCTTTCCTTTCGCCCAGGGAAACAGGCGAAGGAATAAGGGGAAGGGTCATTCTCAGGGACAGGTTCGGCAACCTGATAACCGATGTGCCCTCGGCCATGCTTGAGGGGAGAGATTTCGCCGTCATGGCTGGAGGCAAGGAGATATTTCCCGCCCGGACATACGGAGATGCTGAACCTGGCCAGGCAATTGCGCTTATAGGTTCCGGCGGATTTCTTGAGCTTTCTGTCAGGGATGGGGACGCCGCGGTCGCGCTTTCTTTGTCGGTGGGGGATGTGGTTGAGGTTGTATGGAAACAGAAATAGAAGCACTCGCGGCAAGGTTCATGGAAATAGACTACTATGAGGCCTTGCCAGAGGGCATGTTCATGTTTGAGGGCAGAATAAGGCCTCCGGAGAAGGAGAACGCGGAGAAGTTCATCCTGGAGACGAGCCAACAGGGTTTTTATCTCCACATAGTCCGCAAGGGGGAGGACATGATCAGGGCCATACTCCTGCCCAGACCAAGGGTAAAGAAATCCCGCTATTGGGTCAATATCGTCCTGTTTGTCCTTACCCTCATTACAACCCTCACTGTCGGGGCCATGTATGAGCAGGTTGGTCTTGGTGAGCTTCTCAGACAGCCATGGCTACTCTGGAAGGGTCTCCCATTCTCCCTGTCAGTAATGGGAATCCTCTTCGTCCACGAGATGGGCCACTACTTTGCTTCCCGGCTCCACGGGGTTGAGGCGACCCTGCCGTATTTCATTCCTTTCCCCACCATAATCGGGACAATGGGCGCGGTGATAAGGATAAAAAGTCCCATACCCACCAGGAAGGCCCTCCTTGACATAGGCGCGGCAGGCCCCATCGCCGGCCTCGTCGCGGCATTGCCCCTTACATTCATCGGCCTGAAGCTCTCCTCTTTCGTGCCCAGGGCTGGCATGGATGGCGCACTTCTCCTGGGCGATTCCCTATTATTCAAGCTCATGAGTTTCCTCGCGATGGGAACTCCACCCGAAGGCCACGATGTTATGCTTCACCCGGTCGCTTTCGCTGGCTGGATAGGCCTCTTTGTCACAGCTCTGAACCTTATTCCCGTGGGCCAGCTGGATGGCGGCCACATCGCTTACGCCCTGATGGGCCGCTGGCACAAGCCATTCGCGTGGGCTTTCTGGGCCGCTCTACTGGTTGCGGGGATATTCTGGCCAGGATGGTGGTGGTGGGCACTCCTGATACTGGTATTCGGCATAAAACATCCACCGACCCTGGTTGACACGGTCGCGCTGGACCCAAAGCGCAGGATAATGGGATCGATCTGTTTTCTTCTCTTTATCCTGACCATGACCCCTGTTCCGTTTAGCCTCTCGGTCCCGAAATGAGAAAAATCCTCCCCTGGCTCCTTGCTCCCCTGTATTACCTCTGGCTCCGAACGATAAGGGTGAGGTTCCACGGCTATAACGCCTTCTCTGACCCTGTTGTCTATCTCTTCTGGCACAACAGGCTTTTCCCGTTTACATTCACTCACAGGAGGAGGGGGGTTGTTGTCCTGGTTTCAACTCACAAGGATGGCGAGCTGGTCGCGGGGGTTCTTAGGATATTTGGGTTCGGCCTGGCCCGCGGCTCAGCGACCAGAGAAGGCTCAAAGGCAGTTCGTTCAGCCATAGAAGGGATAAAACGCGGCAGGTCAGTCGCGATAACCCCTGATGGCCCCCGGGGCCCTCGCTATGAGTTCAAGGAGGGCGCGTGGCGGCTGGCAACCGGGCTCAGGGTTCCGGTTCTCTATGTCGGGGTCGCATATTCTTCATACTGGGAGCTCGGTTCCTGGGACAGGTTCATGCTACCAAAGCCGTTCTCTCGTTGCGTTGTCTACCTTGAGGAGGAAAAGGACACGAGCATAAGCCCCAACGAGGCCGGAAAGAGGCTATCGGCCATATCAGAGAAGGCAAGGGCCATACTCATGGACGAATTACCCGAACCCAGGCCTGCTGGCCTGGAAATCCGGAGACAAAGGCCCCTATAATTCCGGTCTTTAGGAGGTTTCCATGAAAACCTTTACAGCGTTTCTGAGCGTTGTTGGCGTGGCCCTCGGGGCCACATACACGGTGACAGACCTCGCGGACGCTGGGTCTGGCACCCTACGAGAGGCCGTAACCCTCGCGAACGCGAACCCGTGGCCGGACACGGTCATGTTTGACACCCTCGCGTTCCTTTCCAACGGCTACACCCCAATATCCCGAGCGGCACAGGGAGGCGAGAGCGCGTGGAGGATCACCCTGGCCTCTGACCTTCCACCCCTCACGGACAACTGGGGCCTGACCGTCCTCGGGGACATAAACGGGAACGGAACCCCGGATGTTGTCCTTGATGGGAATGCCGCAGTTAGTAATGGCCTGATCCTCACCTCAAGATGGAACATCATAAAAGGCCTGGTGATAGGCAATTTTACGAATGCTGGAATATACATAGGAGGAACCAGCCAGAACCAGGTGATGGGCTGTTGGATAGGAACAGACCCTGAGGGGATAAACCCGGCCCCGAATAATTATGGCATCT
>CBFGJU010000106.1:0-3744 GCA_965649155.1 Caldifarciminota bacterium
ATTGAACCTGTTCATCGGAGGGCTACAGATGCTTCTGCTGGGCATAATTGGCGAATATATCGCGAGGATATTCGCTGATCTGAAGGCGAGGCCCCCTTATATAGTTGAGGAGGCACAGATTGGAGAGGATTGACAGGATACTCAGAGAAATAGAGGAATTCTACGCGGGAAGATTCCAGAGGTTCGGCCCCACCGCGAAAGGCGTCGCGTGGAAGGACGAGGAGGCCCAGCGCATCAGGCACGAGGTTCTCCTTATGGGCATAAGGCCAGAGCACAGACAAAGGCCGATAAGGGTTCATGAGATAGGCTCTGGGATGGGCCACATGCTTGACCTCATCAAGGAGATGGGACTTCCATACATATACTCCGGATCCGACGCCTCGGAGGCATACCTCGCGGAAGCAAGGAAACGCCATCCCGGGGTGGATTTTATCCGCTTCAACTTCATAACCGATCCACCGCCGGCCACGAGATACGACTATGTCTTCCAGTCCGGCGCGTTCAACTACCTGCCGCCGAGCGCTGGATGGGAGGGCTGGAGGGACATAGTATTCTCGGTAATAGACAAGATGTGGGCCATGTGCGAAAGGGGCATTGGTTTCAATCTGCTCACAGACGCGGTTGACTGGCGAGATCCGGATCTGTTTTACATAAGCCCATGCGAGGTAATGGAGCACATCAGATGCCTCACCCGGCTTTTCGTGATAAGGCACGATTATTACCCGTTTGAGTTCACCGCTTTCGCATACAGGGAGAGAAGATGAGGATAGGCGGGGTTCTTCAGCCCGGATACCTGCCCTGGCTGGGCTTCTTTGACCAGGTCGCGAGGTCAGAGGTCTTCGTTCTCCTGGATGATGTGCAGTATACGGTCAACGACTGGCGGAACCGCAACAGGGTGAAGACAAAGGACGGGATCAGGTGGCTCACTGTTCCGGTCTTAAAGAGGGGCCACCTTAATATGCTGATAAACGAGGTCAGGATAAAGGGTTCCGAGCCATGGCAAAGGAAACACTGGGGCACCATTGAACACGGTTACTCCAGGGCGGGGTTTTTCGGGGATTACGCTGACGAGCTCAGAGGATTTTACGAGAGGGATTGGGAATACCTGGCAGACCTTGACCACGAGCTCACATACTGGTTCGCTGACAAGCTCGGTATAAAAACGAGATTTCTGGTATCATCAAGGGACCTTAAAATAAAGACAGAGGACAAGAACGAGAGGCTCTTTATCCTCTGCGAGAAGATAGGGGTGAACGCGCTGTATGTCGGCGCGGCGGGCGCGAACTACATGGATCCAAAGCTATATGCGAAAAGGGGGATAACGGTCATTTTTCAGGATTACAAGCACCCGGTTTATACCCAACTCTTTGGCGAATTCGTCCCCTATCTGTCAACGCTTGACCTCCTCCTGAACGAGGGGCCGCGCTCTTTGGAGATAATACTTTCGGGAAGCGAGCACACCTTTGGGAGATCTCAGAGCTGATCCCGCGTCAATGTCTCCAGGGCCTGATTGGGTTGAGCCTCTGTTCCACAAGTCTGCCTGTGGGAGCGCATGATTTCACGCGATCTCCCTCCTCCTCAATTCCATCAGGGTCATCCTTCCGGCCCTCCTCTGCTCAACCGCGCGGGAGGGTCAGGAGGATTCCTCGGAGAAATAGGGCCAAAATCAGGATTATCTGGCCCCTGGTGGACATAGATTTCGTTATCTTTATTGAATTTTTTCCACCTGCTATTAGAAGAGATAAGCCTCCGGGTCAACAGCCTCCCCACCCACCCGGAGCTCAAAGTGAAGGGGTTCCGCGCCGAGCTTGCCTAAAACGGTTCCCTTGACAACCTTCGTCCCCTCTGAAACCGAGACCTTGTCCAGCCTTGAATAGACCGTGTAGAACCCGTCGTGCTCAAGTATGACCAGGCTCCCATAGCCCTCAAGCCAACCGACATACGCGACCTTGCCGGCCGCGGCGGCCTTTATCTCAGAGCCTTTCGGCGCTTTTATGTCTATGCCGTTGTTCTTTATCTGGGTTCCATACTTGTCGTTCCAGACGAGGCCGAACCTGCCGACCAGCTCGCCCTCGCAGGGGGTAAGCAGTTTGACCCCCTTCATTGTCGCGACCTTGCCCTGCTTCTCTTGAAGGCGTTTTATGATGGCCTTGAGCTCCGCCCTTGATTTCTCAAGCTGGGCAAGGTATTTCTCCTTCCTGTCGCGCTGTTTTCTCACGCGCTCTATTGCCCTTTCCTTTTCCTGCCGGGTCTGCGCGAGCATGTCCTCCTTCTGTTTGAGCTTGAGCCTGTTGAGGCTGAGGTCTGCCAGGGCCCTGGTCTTGAGCTCACGGAGCTTTGAGAGGCGCTGGGTTATGGCTATGAGCTTTTTTATCAGGTTCTTCTCGTATAGCGCGAGGCGCCGGAGATACTTCACCCTCCTGTAAGCCGTGTAGACAGAGCCGAAATCCAGAAACGCCTTGAGGAAATCGGGCTTGGGGGTAATGTAAAGCAATCTGGTGGCGAGCGAGAGCTTTGTTCTCGCGTCCTGGCCCCTGGCCTCCGCGAGGGTCATGTCCGCCTCTATTGATTTTATGTCCCCGGTTATGGCCCTCTCCTGCGCTTTGAGTATCTCTATGCTCTGAGATATGAGGGCCTCCTGCCTCTCAAGGAGCTCAACCTCCTGGACGAGGGATTCCTCTTTTTTGCCCAACCTCTCTATTTCACGCTGGACAGACTGTATCTCGGACTCAACGCCAGCGAGCTCTTTTTTGTATTTCTCGGCCTCGGATGAAGCGAGGAGAAGCGCGGACAAGATCCAGATCATGGTTCCAACAATCCTGGCAAATGGTAGCCGGTGGCCGGCGGGGTCACTTTCCCATCACCTCCAGAAGCGCGGACCGGGACGCCAGGAGACCAAGCAATAATCCTGCTACTGGCAGGAGGGCCAAAACCCAGGGGAGTCCGGGTATTCCAGCTCCGAGGGTGTTGGCCATGACCCAGGCAAAGCCCGAGAGCGCGGCCGCGGCCAGGCCGCCGCCGAAAACGCCGTAGAGGCAACCGTCAAGAACAAACGGGAACCTCACCTTCCAGACGGGCGCGCCGACCAGCATGGCGACCTCTATAACATCACGCCGGGAAGTCACGGTGAGCCTGAGGGTCTGGAAGATTATGAAAGCCGTGGCCATGAAGACAACGATAAAGAGCGCGGCGGTCACGAAAAGAACCGAGCGATAAACCCTTTCCGCGCCCTCCAGGAATTCGCCGCCGTAATAGACCTCTTCCACCCCGGGCAGGGACGCGAGCTTCCTCGCGAGCATGGTCATGAGCTCCGCGCTCCGCCAGTTGTCCTTCGGGGTTATCCTGTAGCTCTCCGGCAGGGGTATCTCTCCGAGGAGGCCCTTTATCTCGCCGAACTCCGGGAACTCGGCCGTGAACTCCTCAAGGGCCTTGTCCCTGCTGATGTGTTTTATGTCCGCGACGCCAGCGAGCTGGGGGACAACTGCTTCAAAGTGGGCTATCTGCGCGACGGTCGCGCTGTCTGCCATGAATACCTCAAGGGAAAGGTCTTTTCGCATCTCAGCGAGGAGACCGAGGACGCCGAGGGTTATGACGGTTGATATGCCAAAGAGCAGAAGGAGCAGGAACGCGGATATGACCGAAAACCAGGCCATCAAGGAGTTCGCCCTGTAGGCGCGGAGGGATTCGGAGAGGAGGGGTTTCAAGGCTATGTGTTAATCCCGTGTTTTTTCAAGAGGTCACAGA
>CBFGJU010000107.1:0-3702 GCA_965649155.1 Caldifarciminota bacterium
GTTTGCGGGTTTGGAAAACTCTCCTACCGAGACCTTCGGTTCCGCCTGGGAAGGGATTTTGCGCAGGAAGTGGGTTAGAAGGAGGCCCGGCGTTTCCTTGGGGGCTCCAGAAATTCGTTCAGTCCGGCGCGCGGCCCTTCAACCATTTCCGTTGGAACCGTCCCCCAGTCGCGCCTTAAGCTTTGCCGCGGTTATGAAACGAGAAGACTTTGAAAGGTTCTGGAAAGAGAGGGAAGCAAGGACAGGCTTGGTTCACGAGCACGGCTCCCTGAACACGAGGCGTTTCTTTGCCCTGGATTCCGCGGTTTACGAGGATGCCGCGCTGGGTCGTAAGCAAAAGGAGCTCATGGGACTGGTTGCCTCGCTGGTGCTCCGGTGCCAGGAGTGCATAAACTATCACCTAAAGCAGTGCCGAGATGCCGGCGTTTCAACCGAGGAGATGGTTGAGGCCATGGATGTCGCCCTCATCGTTGGAGGATCAATAGTCATACCCCACATGCGGGACGCGCTTGAGACCTGGCTGGAACTGCAATAGAAAACCGGAAGGCTCTGGCCTTAAACTTTGCCCATGAAGCTCCTCAGGGTTTCCCTCGCGCAGGTCAACCCCACGGTTGGGGACATATCTGGCAACATTGAACTTCTCAAGTCCTCTGTGGACGAGGCCCTCGCCCTTGGCTCTGACATAGTTGTTTTCCCCGAACTGGCAATCAGCGGCTATCCGCCTGAGGACCTGCTTCTGAGGCCGGATTTCGTTGAGGAGAACATGAGGGCCTTGCGCGAGCTCACGGATTTCACGGCTGGCAAGGACATCCTGGTTGTGGTGGGTTTTGTTGACAAGACCGATGACATCCACAACGCGGCCGCCACGATCCACAACGGCAGGCTCGTTGATGTATATCACAAGGTGTTCCTGCCAAACTACGGCGTTTTTGACGACAAGCGCTATTTCATGCCTGGTGAGCGTTTTCCGGTTTACATTTTCCGCGGGGTGAGAATAGGGGTCAATATATGCGAGGACATCTGGCACCCGGACGGCCCCCTTTATTACCAGTCCCTTCTTGGGGACGCGGAGCTTATACTCAACATAAACGCCTCACCTTATCACATGGAAAAGTGGCGCCAGCGCGAGACCATGCTTTCAACCAGGGCCTCTGACAACGGCGTATTCGTGGCCTACCTGAATTCGGTCGGAGGACAGGACGAGCTTGTCTTTGACGGTGGCTCGGTTGTTTTCGGGCCAGGTGGCGAGCTCCTTGCCCGCGCGCCCATGTTCAAGGAGGGGCTTTTTACCCTTGATCTTGATCCCGGCCTCGTAATGCGACACCGGGTCCACGACACCCGGAGGCGGGAGCAAAAGATGAAGTGTGGTTATATAGGCTCTGTTGAGGAGATAGAGGTTGATTCCTCAGAGCTCAGAGAGCGCGACAAGCCTCTCTGTTTTATCAACGAACCTCCACCTCCGGAGGAAGAGGTCTGGAAGGCTATCCTGACCGGAGTCTCTGATTACACCAGGAAGAACGGGTTCGCCAGCGTGGTGGTTGGCCTCTCCGGCGGGATTGACTCCGCGCTTGTTTCTGTCATGGCCGCGGACGCTCTGGGGTCTGAGAATGTCCACTGCCTCTTCATGCCCTCGCGCTACACATCCCGCGAGAGCCGGGAGGACGCTTTTGATCTCGCGAAGAACCTCGGGGTCAAAATAACCGAAATATCCATAGATGGTCTCTTCCAGTCCTACCTTGACTGCCTCGCGCCCCATTTCAAGGGCAAGGAGCCAGGGATCACAGAGGAGAACATACAGGCGAGGATCCGCGGCAACCTGCTGATGGCGTTTTCCAACAGGTTCGGCCACCTTGTCCTCACGACAGGAAACAAGAGCGAGCTCTCCACGGGCTACGCCACCTTATACGGCGATCTTTCAGGCGGTTTCGCTCCCCTCAAGGATGTGCCAAAGACCCTTGTCTACAAGCTTGCCAGGTTCAGGAATTCAGCAAGTCCTGTCATTCCGGAGAGGATGTTCACAAAGCCGCCCTCGGCCGAGCTCAAGCCAAACCAGACGGACCAGGACACCCTTCCGCCATACGAGACCCTTGATCCCATATTGCAGTTATACATAGAAGAGGACGCTTCGCCAGCGGAGATAATCGGGAGGGGATTTGACCCGGAGACCGTCCGCAAGGTCGTCAGGATGGTTGACTCGTCCGAATACAAGCGCCGTCAAGCGCCGCCAGGCATAAAGATAACCGAGAGGGCCTTTGGCAGGGACAGGAGGATGCCCATAACCAACAGGTTCGGGGTGTAGAATGGAAAAAGGGCCCTGGTCGGATGTTCTATGGGAAGACGAGAGCCTTCTGCTCCTTGAAGACCTCTTCCGGATGACCAACAGGCTGGCTGCTTTTTCGGAAAGGGCCACATGAGAAAAACCGGAGCAACCACAGGGGGTTGTCCCACAAAGCGATCATATTACCAAAAGCCTGAGCTCGCACATCTCTGCCATAGCATAGTGCGGCCCCTCGCGACCCGTTCCGGAATCCTTCATCCCGCCATAGGGCATCCTGTCAACCCGGAAAGTTGGAACATCGTTCAGGATCACGCCCCCGGTCTCTATGGTCTCAAAGGCCCTCATGGCCAGGTTGACATCACGGGTAAAAACCCCGGCCTGTAACCCAAACCTGGAGTCATTCACGGCCTCCAGGGCCTCATCAAAATCCGCGTAGGCATCAAATGTCGCTACAGGGCCAAAGGCCTCGTCCTTCCAGAGCCTCGCGGCACGGGGACAGTCCTCAACGAGCGTTGGCTCGTAGAAAGCTCCTTCCCTCTTTCCACCTATGAGAACCTTTCCGCCTCCGGAAACCGCTTCATCAACCCATTCCGCAACCCTGCCCGCGTCTGCCTCGGTTATCATGGGGCCGATGTCCGTTTCCTCGGACAAGGGGTCGCCCATCCGGAGGGAGGCTGTTTTTTCCTTGAAGACCTTGAGAAACTCGTCTCTTAAATCCCGGTGGACAAGTATCCTCTGGACGGATATGCAGACCTGGCCCGAATACGAATATGCTCCTGTGACGGAGCGCTCTGCCGCGAATTTCGGGTCCGCGTCCTGGTGCACTATGACCCCAGCGTTCCCCCCGAGCTCAAGCATGACCGTCTTTCTGGGCAAGAGGCTCTTGAGCCGCCAGCCTATTTCGTCCGATCCGGTGAACGAGACTACCCTTATCCGTTCGTCCTGGGCCATCCTCTCCGCGAGCGCGGCCCTGGTTGGAAGGACGGATATCGCTGGTTCCGGCAGGCCTGCCTCAAGGAGCAATTCCCCGATCATCAGGCCGGTTATGGGTGCTGAGGATGTTGGTTTTAGAATCACGGGCGCGCCAACCGCAATTGCCGGAGCTATCTTGTGAATGGCGAGGTTCAAGGGAAAGTTGAACGGGGATATGGCGAGCACGGGCCCCTTCGGGAAGAGCCTGGCCAGGCCAAGCCTGTGCGGGTGTCCGGGGAATGTGTCCAGTCTGATCATTTGACCCACCGCGTCCTCAAGCGCGCACGCGGCGAGCTCAAAGGTCTTCGCGGCCCTGGATACCTCTCCCCTGGCGAGCTTTATGGGTTTATAAACCTCAAGGGCTATCATCCGAGCGAAGTCCTCAGATCTTTCCCTGAGAAGATCAGCGGCTCTGAAAAGCACGGCCTGGCGCTCGTGCGCGGGCGTATTCG
>CBFGJU010000108.1:0-3683 GCA_965649155.1 Caldifarciminota bacterium
AGCAATCCTGGTGGATCCATCCGAGGAAGCCGCCAGGGTTTTGAGGAAACAGCTTGATGAGAATGACATGGCGAGAAAAAGCGGACAGGGAAGGGTGAGGGTATTTCTCACGGACTTCCCGCCTGGATACGAGACTCTGGTTTCCAGGTTTCTGGGGCCTGTGCCCCTTAACATAGAAAAGGTGTGATATATGAACATCATGGAGTTTGAAGACCCGGAGGTTCAGTTTGACATTCCGGAGAAACTCATGTCCGTCCTGGCCGAGAAAGGAGCGGACAACGAGGTTCTGCTGGACATGACGCTGAACCCATCTTTTGAGAAACTCATGGAGCCGGACAACCTTCCGAACATGTCCAGCCTGGTGAAGAGCGTCCTTCGCTCAGCAGGCAGGCAGGAGAAGATCCTGGTTTGGGGCCACGAGGATGCTGACGGGATAACATCCGTGGCGGTAATGCTCAGGACACTCCGCCAGATAGAGGCTTCAGCTGGATACTACATACCCTCCAAGGTATCGGAAGGACACGGACTGACCGTTGATGGAATAGATTGGGCGAAGAGTCAGGGATATGGACTCATACTTACCGTGGACACCGGCTCCGGCGACCTTGAAATGGTTGAATACGCCAGGAGCCTCGGAATGGACATTCTCATAACCGATCACCACGAGCTTACCGCATCAACCTCCGGAATAACGGTTGTAAATCCGAAAATGGGAGGCAGTTTCAGGCACCTTGCGGGTGTTGGAGTAGCGTTCAAAGCCGCCTGGGCCATACTGGCCCTGAGGAACAGCTACTCCCTCGCCGACATAGAGAGGGAATTCCCGGAGCTCGTCATATACGCCATGATAGGAACCCTGGCAGACAAGGTCCCGCTGTTCGCGGAAAACAAGGCTATAGTTGACAGAGGGCGCGAGCTCATGGCCCGGCTGTCCTTCCCGTTCATAAGGGCCTACGAACGGATAAAGGGAGGAAGACCATCTCCGGAAGCCATAATAACCGCGATATCTGCCGGGAAGTCAGTCGGAGGTCAGCACCCCGGAGTTGAGCTCATCACAACCCAGGACCAGTCAGTGGCCGAGGACATACTGGCTGATCTGCTGAACGAGGCTGACCGTTGGTTTTCCAGAGCAGAGAAAACATACGCGGAGTTCATCCAGGAGGTGAAAAGGGTCAGGGGATACATACTCCTGGACGCCGGGGACACAGAGCCAGGTTATCTCTCATATATATCCAGCAAGCTCAAGAACAAATACGATGTCCCGGCCATAGTGATGGGCCGGAAGTCTGACGGCCGGATGGTCGCGGAGATACGGGCTCCATATGGCTACGATATGATGGACCTTCTGTCCAACATATCCCACCTGCTGTCGGACTACGGCGGACACAAATTGGCCGCGGGTTTTACCATGGAGGCCGAGTATCTCTCGTCGCTTGCGGAGGAGGTGGAATACTACTTTACTTCGGGCAAAGGGGTATTTGACGAATCCCGCGGCGCGGAGATGGTCATAGAGGCCACAGGAAGCGACGCTACCCAACTCATGGACAGTGCTGAATACCTCGGAAAGCTAGGGGTTGAGATAAGATTCCTGATAAAAGGAACAGCCGGGGATGTGTCAGCACTGCTGGCGCGATACGACACATACGATCCAGAAGCACTGCTATCAATCCACAGCAGGGATCTCCGCGTGAAGGCACTGATCGTTTCCGGGCCTGATGGATACACGGTTGAGAACCTCTGGGCGGAAGGGGAATAGGCTGTATTATCTATCCAAGCGCCAGAACGGCCCGCGATAGAGTTCGTAAATTCACACACCATAACATTGCGTTCGGTGTGAACCAGGCCGGCCTCTTGGTTTATAATTATGCCGAAACAGATGTAGGAGGTTTGTTATGTTTGGCATCCTGGCACTGATAGTGGGGCTCTGGCCCCGTGTGGATGTGGCGCCTATGGCACCACAAGAGACAAGGGTTCCCTTGAACTGGACTCCGGTTGGCCCTGAAGGCGGAGCCGTGTTCTCGGTATATACCTTCGGAAACGGGGACACGGTTCTTGCCGTGGCCTGGCCAAACCTGTGGATGAGCACGAACCAGGGCGCGAGCTGGGCACAGATAGTCTCATACGCTCTCTTCGGAGCTGATGACGGCACGCTCACTGATGACAGGTCAATCCTCATAGCCTACGAAAGCGGGATAATAATCAGGTCAACCGGTTGGGGGGCAAGCTGGGACACGGTGCTGAATGTGAATACCCTTGGATACAAAATGCTGAACCAGGAGAAGTTGAGCACGGTCTACATGGCTGGTCAGGACACGACATCCTCCGAGATCGTCTTCTACCACTCAACGAACAACGGAGCAAGTTGGACATACGCCGGCTCAACAAGCTACCGAGACGAGATTTATGCCCTCGCGGCCGCGCCCTCAAACCCGGATATGGTGTTCTTCGCCTGCGGAGATACGGATTCCACCCTCATATACCGGTCAACCGATAGGGGGACCAACTGGTCAGGGGTTCTCGCGAGGGGGGAAGAGTATCCTGATGTCCGGGCAATAGCTGTTCACCCGACAAATCCTGCGCTGGTTTTCGTCTCGGTTTCCCTGAATGTGTTCCCAACATCCGGGGTGCTCCTTATCTCTACTGACACGGGGAACACTTGGTCAACCGCTGATTCCGGGAAGCTCTACACCCACCTGAACTTTTACCAGGATACCCTCCTTTTCGCTTCGTCAGCAATACCTGAGGGCATAAAACGCTTCAATATAAACTCTCTCCAGGACACAGCGTGGATTTACACCACCGAGTGCGTCATGTGGACCGACGACGCCAATAATGTCCTCTGGGGCGGGACCGGCGGCGTCGGCGTCATAAGGTCTCTGACAAACGGGATTTCCTGGGACGAGAGGAACACAAACCTCTACGCTGTCTGGGCCCCAACTCCACACGGGATAACCACGCGCGGAAACACCGCATACATCCTTGACTACATGTCCGGCAGGGTCTACAAGTCAACCAATGGCGGCTCAACATGGACCAGGAACCAGCTTAATCCGGTATTTGACCCCCAGGAAGGCTTAACCTTCATAGGCCTATCAATCCACGCCGCGACAGAGAACCTGGTCTACGCTGGAATATCCAGTTTCGGCACCTTCTCGTCGTTCTACAGGACCACAGACGGCGGGACATCCTGGACGCCGGTTTCCCTGCTGACCGCGCCACTGATGTTCAGCCTCGCGGATCGCGCGCAGGACACCCTCTATGGCCTTGGCTGGAGCCCTATAACCATGCAAACCGGGGTCTTCAAGTCCACGGACAGGGGCGGCAACTGGAGCCTGGTCAGGCCCTATCCCCTCCTCTTCTACGCGCTCTATGTCCTGGGCGATGTCAAAGTTTCATCCTGGGGCCACATATTCATGACCGACACTGCTGGGGTATCCCGCTCCACAAACGGCGGAGCGAGCTGGGCGCAGATGAGCCCGAACCTACAGCAAGCCTGGTGGATGGATACAACCGGAAACGCTGTCTTTTTCACCTCGTCTGACACCAACTTCCAGGGCATCTGGAGCTGGAACAACTCCTCCTGGCAGTGGCACTTCTACGGCGGAGATAACTATGTCCCGCTCCTCTTCCTGCCGGATGTGGCCGCGGAGGACAACTACAGGTTGGTTACATGCTGGAACGAGATC
>CBFGJU010000109.1:0-3678 GCA_965649155.1 Caldifarciminota bacterium
CAGCGAATCAGATTGGCGATGGCTTTGAGGTCCAGTTTGGCGGGGACACGGTGGGGATATTCGTGAAGAAAAAGGAATAAAGTTGGAGAAAGGAAAGCCCTCGCGAGGGAATTCCTGACAATTCGCCGGGGGGGCGCGACGCGCAAACTCACGGCCACCGAAACAACAGCGCTTTTCTCAGGTTCTCGTTTCCAGCTGAAGATTGATGATGGATCATATGTGCAGAGACCCAGGACTATCCAATATAATTTGGCTGTGCTTAAGAGCATGACCGGATTCGGCCGCTCTCAGGGCCGTGTTGGAGACCACACCGTCTCCGTCTCTGTCAGCTCGGTCAACTCCAAGTTCCTGGATATAAGGCTGATCCTGCCGGATGATCTCGCTGAGGCCGAGGCCGCGATAAGAAAACTTGTCCAGGAAAAGCTTTACAGGGGAAGGATACATATAACGATAAAACTGCTGACCGCCGGGAACATTTTCCCGGTTGATGGAGCCGCGCTGACCGAATACCTCAGCAAGCTGAAGGAATTCGTTCCGGAGGGGATAACCCCAACAGTTGACCTACTGAATGCCCCGCGGCTCGCGAGCGCGCTATCTGGCATAGGGGAGGAGCTGATCGGGGAGCTCACCGCGCTTGTGTCCACGGCGCTGGATGAAATGGAAAGCGCGCGATCGCAAGAGGGTGAAAGAACTGGTTTAATACTCCTTGACCTGCTTGAGAGGCTTTCACGCATGACAGAGGAGGCCGAATCCCTTAAGGAGGAGGAAAACGAGTCCAGGAAAAGAACCATTCTGGAGAACATATCCAAACTCCCCCTGGCTGACGAGGATGTGCGACAGAGGCTTCTCCTGGAGGCAAGCTGGATCATAATAAAAGCCGATGTGAAGGAGGAGCTGGAACGGATTAGGGGGCATATCTCGGCCATGAGGGAAACCCTCTCGCAGGGAGGGCCGGTTGGAAAGCGGCTTGAGTTTCTCTCTCAGGAATTGCACAGGGAAGCGACAACCCTCTCATCAAAGAGCTCATGCCCGAAACTCATATCGCTATCCGTGAGCATGAGAGAGCTGGTTGAACAGATAAGGGAGCAGGTGAGAAACCTGGAATGAGGGGCACACACGACAGCTTCATCCTCGTCATATCCGGCCCTTCGGGCTCGGGCAAGAGCACCGTGATAAAAAGGGTCATGGAACGCGGAACCGGGCTCTGGCTGTCGGTCTCGGCAACGACAAGGCCGCCAAGGCCGGGTGAGGTTCCGGGGACAGATTACATCTTCATTTCCGAGGAAGAGTTCGCGGCCGGAATAGAGAATCGGGAATTCGCGGAATGGGCAGAGGTTTTCGGTCACCACTACGGGACACCGAAAAAACCACTGCTGGAAAACCTCGGAAAGGGCCTGGATGCCATCCTGGAAATTGACACCCAGGGCGCGAGGCAGGTGTGCGAAGCCTATGGGCCTCGGTGCGTCAGGGTGTTCGTTGCACCACCCTCCATGGAAGAGCTGGCAAGGCGCCTCCTGGGCCGGGGAACCGAGAAAGGAGAGCGCCTATCCTCAAGGCTGGAGGCCGCCAGAAAGGAGATGCGGGAGGGCAGGAATTACGATTACTGGGTCATAAACGAGGAGTTGGATGAGGCCGCGGAGGACATACTCGCAATAGTGAGGGCCGAGAGGTGCAAAAGGTCAGCCCGTTTCTGATAGCCGCAATCGCGCTTTCCTGCGTTCCGAGGGAGGCCAAGGCTCCCAGGGATATAGCGCCGGAGGTCGCGGCCGGGGAGCTGACAAAAGCGGTCTCGCGGAACGCGTTCAGCAGGGAGTTGACCGCTTTCGGCAGATACAGGGGAACCCGGGGCATCCTCGCGCTGGAGGGGAGCTTCACCCTTTCCAAGGACACATCTCTGTTGAGGCTCGTCCTCCACGGCCCGTTTGGCGGGGTTGTCTCCGTGGTTGACCTACCAAACCAGGGACCAGCGTCGTTGCTCTTTGGGGCCCCGGATGAGTCAATAGCGGATTCGGTGATCTCTGCAACCGGGGTTGGAAAGGTCATCCTGCTTGATCTAAGGCTCGGCTACGACACGGCAAGGGTGAGCCTGGAGGGAGACAGGATCACTAGCCTCAGCATGTGGGGCGAGAGCTTCTCATTCGGGGATTACAGGAGGCTGGAGGGAGGGCTTGAGTTTCCTTTCAGGGTTGACTATTCGGGCGCGGACGGCCAGGCCGCTCTGTTCTTTGAAGAGGTAAGGCTGAAGGGGGAGAAATGAACACAGGATAACCCCCGAAACAGGGTGGATTATCCGATCCCGTTTCCCAGCGCGGGTTTTCTAACCTGCAATGCCTTATCTGGAAAAGCCGGAACTGATCTCCCCGCCAAACAAAAAGCCCTCTCCGGAGAGAGGGCCTTGTTTTCATCTGACCAGTTCTATTCCTTTATCAGCCTGCCAGTCGCCGTGCTGTATCCGTCGGATACCACAACCATGTAGGTTCCCACCGAGAGTCCAGACAGATCAAGTCCTATGCTGTGCTCGCCGCCGGAAAGTGAACCCTTGAATGGGGTAGCAACGAGCGCGCCGACAGAGTTGTAGACCGAGACCGTGACATCCCTCTGGCCGCCAAGGGAAAGGAGAAGGCTTGCGCTCCCGCGTGAGACCGAGGGTGAAATTTTGGCCATAACAGGGAACTTTACGCCCATCTCACCTTCGGTTATGCCAGCGCCCACAACAGCCGCGTAGAGGTCCACCTCGCCGTAGCCATAATACTGGTCCCAGCCAGCGGAACCCCAGTCGTGCGCGGTGTTGTTGAGCAGGTTCCTTATCTGCTCGTTCGTGTAGCTCGGCCTGTAAGCCTTAACCAGACCAGCCGCTCCCGTGACAAACGGACAGGAAGCGGATGTGCCATCGCCGTAGCTATACTGGCTCGTGCCGTAACAGCCCAGGACGGAGACTCCGGGCGCGCAGAGCTCAAGGTCAGAACCATAGTTGCTCCAGGAGGGCCTGCCATGGGACTGGTTTATCGCGCCGACAGCGACGACCGTGGTGTAGCGGGCCGGATAGGCTACATAATTGTATCCGTCGTTTCCGGAAGAAGCCGCGAGGTAAAGCCCCGCGTTCCAGGCATACTGGCAAGCTCCCTGGAGGTAGGATGAGGTGCCGTATCCGCCCAGGCTCATGGAGATAACATGCGCGCCGTTGTTCGCGGCCCAGTATATAGCGTCACCTATGTCCGTGTATGTGCCGCCAGATGAGGTCATTGCCCGGAGGGCGTAGAGCCTGGAGTTGCTGACACCAGCCATGCCAACCCCGTTGTTTATCCGCGCGCCCGCTATGCCGGATGTCCAGGTGCCATGGTCCTCGCCAGAGCCAGGCGAAGGATCGTTGTCCTCGTTCACGAAGTCATATCCAACGGGAGAGCCATAGGCCGCGGCCAGGTCAGCGTGGGTGTAATACACGCCCTGGTCAATTATGGCGACAATGGCGCTCATTGAACCGAGGCCAGCCACATCCCAGGCGTCGTCCGCGTTGATGTCCCTGACTCCCCATTGGTAACTGCTTGTCCAGTATGGGTCGTTGGGCGTGAAGTGAAGATAAGCCTTGAAATCAGGCTCAGCATACAGGACAGCGGGATCATCCAGCACAGCATCTATGAAGGTCCTGGTTGCGGACACGGTCTTCTCGGGTCTGGTGAA
>CBFGJU010000110.1:0-2665 GCA_965649155.1 Caldifarciminota bacterium
GGACGGGAGCTATTTGTGGGTTACCAACAACGACAATGACCCCGGAACCAAGATACACAAGATAAACCCCACGACCGGGAACATGTATATCATCCTGACCTACAACTACAGCTACACCAGCGGCGGATACACCGGCATGACCTATGCCAACGGGTTTCTCTGGCCAGTGTATTGGCCTGACGACGCCATCTGGAAGATTGATCCCGCTGACGGTTCCCACGATAACACATATGCCGCTCCGTCAACCCCTTATCCATACGGAATGGCGTGGGACGGGAGGTGGTTCTGGTATACCGACCAGAACGAGAACCGGCTCTACAGGATTGACCCGTCCAACATGGTCTCCAACGGCAACTGGCCCCTCTCTTTTTCCCCGAAGGATTGCGAGTTTGACGGCCAGTATCTCTACATCATGAGCGGGTCAAACATCCTCTACGCCATAGACACCGGAACCAGGGCAGTTGTTTCCTCCCAGGCTTTTCCGAGAACCTATTGCGCGGGACTCGCTTTTGGCGGCGGATACATGTGGGTAGGAACCAACAACGCGACCGGAAAGGTCTACAAGGTCAGGTGGACCCCCCTTTACGACGGGACGGACGAGGCCGCCGCGGCAGAGCGCGGCTTATCCCTTTATCCGAACCCTGCCAGGCAGAGCGCTACCCTCCGGGTTCCATCTGGAGCAGGGGTCACGGTCTACGACGCGGCCGGAAGGGAAGTCCTGAGAAGGGATTGGACGACCGAGCTTTCCATAAGGTCAAGCGAAATAGGTGGCCCGGGGGTTTATTTCATCCTTCTGAGGGACGAGAGCGGGACGAGACAGCTCAGCTTGGAGATGCTGGAGTAAAAAGGGCAAGGGGGGCCGCATAAATTTCTTCGGGGAAACAGGAAAGGCGGTGGCCAGCAAGCTTGATTCTCGGATCGTCTATGGTGCGAGATCCATTATCACCGTAACCGGCCCATCGTTGACCAGCTCAACATGCATGTGCGCGCCGAAGACGCCTCTGGCGGTCTTGAGGCCAAACGAAGCCACCGCATCAGCGAGAAGATCAAAGAGCTGACTTGCCGCGCTGGGTTCCATTGCCCCGTCAAAGGAGGGCCTGTGCCCCTTCCTTGTTGAACCCGCGACCGTGAAGTTCGGCACCAGGAGGATCTCTTTCCCAGCGTCCTGTGCGGAGAGGTTCATCTTGCCCGCGTCATCCTCAAATATCCTGAGGCGAGCGATCTTCTCGGCTGTCCTCCTTGCTATGGCCTCGTCATCCCCTTTCTCAAAAGCGACCAGAGCCAGAAGGCCCTCGTTTATCTCGCCGACCGGCTCCTGGTTCACGAGAACCCGGGCCCGGAGAACCCTCTGGATAACGGCTTTCATGTTCCTAAGGTTACTATGCTTTCCCGCAGGGCTACTTTGTGCCTCTGGGGATTATTTTTCCATTTCTCTCCCCTTGCCCTGAGGACCTCTATCCCGTAATCCCTGAAACCCACGCCGAGCGCCAGCTTGCAGATGAGCTCGTCGGTCGGGATATAAACCCCGTATGGCGCGGAATCCCCTACAACCAGGACGAAATCCCGGCCGGGCATAAGGCACCTCCTGACCTCCTTGAGAACCCTCACCATGTCGTTGAAGTATCCCGCGACCATGAGGTCATAGCTCTTCTTTCCTCCCTTCTCGTGCCGAAGCCTTCCGAGCCTGGCTATGGCGTCCGAGAGATACTCGTAGACCTCAATGGATGCGTTTTTCACCTCCTCTGACAAGGGGCGCTCAGGGTCAAATTCCGTCCGCCTTACCTGGGTTGTGGCGGCGATCATCAGCTTGTCCCGCACCTTCTCCGTTATCTCTCGCCACGAACCAGCCCAGCCCATGAAATACATCTCAAGCCTCGTCCTGTCTGCGTAGTCATAGTTGTTCAGGTATGGCGGCGAGGTTACGGCAAGCGAGACGCTCTTTGATTCTATCTCCGGCATGTGCCTCGCGTCGCCCTCTATTACGGTCGCGCGCGCATACTCTGGGTAATCAGACTTCACCTCCTCCAGGTCAGCGATCATGCCGGAGAGGGTTTTTTTGAACTCAGAGAAGGCGTCCCGCTCAGATGTTTTGGCGTGATACCTCGTTGGCGCAATGTAGGGCCAGCCTGTTCCGGCCACCGAAGCGCTTCTCAGTGTGTCCACGAGCGCGAGCCGGAGAAAGTCCTTTGTCTCATTCGCGCAATCCAAGGCCTCAATTCCAGCCTTTATGGAAACGAGCTTTCCGAGGTTCTCGGCTGAGTAGCACTTTTTCACCAGGGCCGGCAGACCATCCGGAGAGGGCTTGAGATCTGAGTTTTCAAGCTTTGCGATGAGTTCTTCTCCCCTGGCCTTCAGCTCTTTGGGATCAATCTCCCATCGGGTCTTCACCCTCGCGACCCACGCTACCAGGGGATGCATTTCAACCCCCACTGAGGGGACACCTGCCTTCATCGCCTCTATGAGGGTTGTCCCGGAGCCAACGAAAGGATCAAGAACGAGGTCATCCCGGCCAAGCGCGTATTCCCCTATCTTCTCCTGGATCAGCCTGTAGGAGTATCCAGCTGGATACTTGAACCACCTGTGCACGGGCGCTCGGAGGCAATCCTTGAAGGTTCCACGATCTTTTGCCTGGTCAACGAGCATCCGGCTTACCTTTTTAGATACA
>CBFGJU010000110.1:2675-11353 GCA_965649155.1 Caldifarciminota bacterium
CCTTCGCAAGGCCCCGTTCCGTAGCGACATAGGCCGAGTCACCGAGAAGGAGCACATCCCAGCAGAAGTCCGAGGGCAACCCGTGGAAGGTCGTGACCCTGTCCCAGCGGCCGGATTTCCTCTCCAGGAAATAAGCGCCGTTCTCCGTGGCGACCGCGAGATATTGCCCGTTGCCGCCGGAGCCGTGAGCCATCTGGGATATTGGAGAGAATGGCAGGTTCATGTAATCCCAGCTGGTTCCATCCCACATGGCGAAACCCCCGTTGCCAACCATGAAGGCCGTATCCCCCAGGACGAACCCCGTGTATGCCTCCCCGGAGAGGAACGCGCGCGGGTCTTCCAGCCGGGAGACCGTCAGGCTTTCGGATACCAGATAAGTCCCCGCGTCCGTCAACGCGATGGTTCCCCATGGCCCCACCAGAACCTCGTTGACCCTGAGGGCAGACGAGCCGGCCACCTCGCTGAGCTCGTTGCTTCCGGTTGTTCCGAGGAGCAGGCCTCCGTCGGTTCCGACCCAAAGCCTTTCCCCATCAAGGGCTATTGACCGGACTGGCCTGGTTGTCCTGGTCAGGGTGAAGTTCTCGCCCTTCTTTCGCATGAGGCCACAGGTCATGCCCAGGAAGACTAGTGTGTCCTTCACAGCTACTGCCATGCCCTCCCCGCACCAGAAGAGCCTCCCCTTCTGGGTGTAGGTGAGCCAGAACCAACCCCGTAGCCAGGACGCGCCACTATCCCCTATTGCCCAGACCCCGGAGCTATCCCCGGCAAGCCCATAGACCTTTCTGAGCGGTGGGGAAACGCAAAGGGATTCCTGGATTATCCAGGTCTCCATCCTGTATCTGTAGACCCCGCGGCCGGCTGTCCCGACCCAGAGGTCGCGCATATCGGGGTAAAATACCCTCATGTCAACATTGCCCATCTCAAATGTGGGCAGATAATATGG
The DNA here is from genome assembly GCA_965649155.1 of Caldifarciminota bacterium. Lineage (GTDB taxonomy): Bacteria > Hydrothermota > Hydrothermia > JBDRYB01 > JBDRYB01 > JBDRYB01. The sequence goes on from CBFGJU010000110.1 coordinate 3,619, forward strand.
CGTGAGAAAAAGGGTTGTGCTGTCGCCCTTCCTCGCGTTAGCTCTCTCTCCGGCCCAGACAACGCCATCGGTGGCCGGATCGCCGGCTGTCGGCGAACCACCCTTTGAATAGGTTCCGCTGTCCATGTATAGGAACCTTGAACCCACCCCAAGGGACCTGGCGCTGGCCTGCGCGAGCATGAATGGTTGGGGCGAGCCAGGATACCAGCGCCAGAGCCAGCCGCCCGAAATGAAATAGACATCCCCGTTGGTCGGGTCTGGCGCGGCCAGGGTTGCCGGTTTTTCGGTTGATATGGCGTGTTCCAGCTTTGGCGGGTAGGCCAGAAAGATCACGCCAACCCCGCCCTCGCCAGCTATGTAGAGTCTATTGCCCCACCTGCAGACCGAGTTGACCCGCGCAAGGTCCGGAAGCGGCAGGACCTCAAGCGCGAGTATAAAAACGAGCATCTCTCACTCTTCGGGATAGAATTCACTCGGTTCCCAGAAAACCTCGGCAATCGCTTCGTGAATGGAATCCGCCATGTCCGATGGGAGCAAGGAGGCCTGGCCCAGACGCTTCGCGGCAATGTCCCCCGCGAGGCCGTGAAGATAAACCCCGGCGAGGGCCGCGTCCTCCGCTGTAGCCCCCTGCGCGAGCAGAGAGCCTATCATTCCAGCCAGAACATCCCCTGAGCCCCCCACTGCCATGCCCGGATTGCCGGTAGGGTTTATATATGTTATGTCCGGTGTCGCGATGACCGTTGGCCCGCCCTTCAGGACGAGAACCAGGTTATCCCTTTCCGAGACAAAATCCTCCGCGACGCTGAGTCTGTTCGCGTCTATCTCGGCCGGCTCTCCGCCAGCCAAAATGGCCATCTCCCCTGGATGCGGGGTGAGCACGATCGGTGATTTCCTCTTTTTCAACAGCAAATTCAGCTCATCGGCTATGGCCCAGAGTCCGTCCGCGTCAACTATGGCCGGCACATCAAGGCCCCTGAGTATTTCCAGCGCGGCAGTTTTGACCCCGGCAGTCCTTCCCAATCCTGGCCCCAGGACGAGCGCGTCCGGCTTGAATTCTTTCAAGGTATTCAGCCCACCATGGCTGATTGAGCCATCCTTCTCCGGCAGGCCGACCAGTATGGCCTCGGTCAACTTCCCGACCAGATGGGGCTTCAGGGTTTCCGGAACGCACAGATAGACTATGCCCGCGCCTGTCCTCAAGGCCCCGGCGCCAGCCAGGAGTGCGGCACCTGAGTATTGCCATGAGCCAGCCACTATGGCAAGCCTGCCAAAGACCGACTTGTTCTCCGGGCCGAGCCTGAGAGGGATTATATCAGATATGTCCCTCTTATCGGGGACCCACCTCCGGGCCGCTGACTCAAGGACCGGCGGTATCCCTATGTCAACCACGATTAGCTTGCCGGTCATGAGCTTGCCCGGACAGATGAAGTGGCCTATCTTCGGGTATGCCATTGTCCCCGTCGCGTCAGCGACAACCGCTGGTCCAACAACCTTTCCGGTCGCTCCGTCAACGCCGGAGGGGATGTCAACCGAGAAAACGAACCCATCCGAGGCGTTTATGGTCTCTATTGCCCAGGCGTAAAGCCCTTCGGCCTTGCCGGAAAAACCTGTCCCGAATATAGCATCCACGACCACATCCGCCTCCGCGACCGCCTCTGCCATCCGCCTGCTCTTGGTTGTGACCTCGGTTATCTCAATACCCAGTTTCTCCAGTATGGCCGCGTAAACCTTTGGGCTACCCTTCAGCTCGGATTTTTTCCCAAGAAGAAAAACCCTTACCACCGCGCCGGCGAAGGAGGCGTATCTGGCTATAACGAAGCCATCCCCGCCATTGTTTCCCTTGCCCGCAACCACGACCACCGAGGCCCCGGCCAGGTCTCCGTATAGCTTGGGCAGGCCCAAAAAACAACCCCGGCCAGCCGACTCCATGAGCACAGCGTCGGGAACCCCCAGCTTTTTTATGGTGAACTCATCCATGTCTCGCATCTCGTCCGGTGAGAGAATCGCTCGCATGAATAAATTATATTAGTTGTCGGTCGCCGGTTGCCAGTTGTCAATCAAACCAGAGCCGGAACGGGTAGACCCTGGCGCCTCGCCAGTGGTAGCCCTTTGTTTTTTGAAACCTTGGAATTCTTATCTAACGAGGATGAACCTCAGCGTCAGCAACAGGTAGAATCCCAGGATAACCAGCAGGGTGCTCCTTTCGGATCTCAGCGCGGCTCTCCATCTCCCCCCGAGCCAGGTGGTTCTTCGCGGCACGATCAGGAACCTGCGTGTCCTCTCGCAGTAGTCCGAGAACTCCTTGCCAAACTCACTCTTCAGGTAATCCTCCTCCGCGAGGATGATGAGCGCATACTCGGCCCAGAAGAGAACAGCAAAGGCAAGGGCTAGCCACGGGAAAAGCGCGCCAGAAGACACGGTCATGCCGAGACCCACCAGGAAGTTCCCCCAGTATATAGGGTTGCGCGTCCACGCGTATGGTCCCCCGGTCACAAGCCTCGGCGCCTCAATCCTGGATGACCTGGTTGTGGCGCCTGAGAACGCTACCGAGGCCCACCGGATCGTTTCCCCTAAAATGCTCATGCCGACTCCGACCGATAGGAGGGCGGGGGAGTATTTTCCGAAGGCCAGTGCCACCAGAAAGAACGGCGCGCCGAGCCAGCCCCGGTTCCTGAAAAGCCAGCGGCCTGTTTTCAACAGCAAGAGGAAAAGCTTGAGGCTTCGGCTGTGTCGGGATCAACTTTCCAACCACCAGGGTCTACCCACAAATATGATCCGGGTAGCTCAGGGCGCCGAATATGATCCGGGTAGCTCAGGGCGCCCTCGCCCTGGAAAAGGGGCGTGTTCCGATTGCCCCCACGGGGCGTGGGGGCCTACCCGTTATTCTGAGATGGGTAGCTCAGGGCGCCCTCGCCCTGGAAAGGGGCGTGTTCCGATTGCCCCCACGGGGCGTGGGGGTCTACCCAAAAATATGATCCGAAAGACGGCCTCTCCCCGATCCCCTGGCGGGGCGCCAGGGTCTACCCGTTATTCTGGGATGGGTGGATCAGGGCGCCAAATATATCCGGGTAGTTCAGGGCGCCTTCGCCCTGGAAAAGGGGCGTGTTCCGATTACCCCCACGGGGCGTGGGGGTCTACCCGTGAATTAACTTTCGCCTATTCCTCCTGCCACCACCTCGGCTACATCCCTGACCGTGACGGTATCCTCCTTGCCCGCGTCCTTGAGGCCGTCCTCAAGCATGGTCGCGCAGAACGGGCACGCGGTTGCTATCACACTCGCGCCTGTTCCGAGAGCCTCGGCCGCGCGCCTCCTGTATATCTTCTCGCCCACCTTCTCCTCCATGAAGAACCTTCCTCCACCTCCGCCGCAACAGAAAGAATAGCTCCTCCTGTTCTTCATCTCTGCTATCTCGCCGATTTCTGAGAGGATCGCCCTCGGCTCGTCGTAGCGGCCGGAGTGCCTTCCGAGATAGCACGGGTCGTGATATGTTATGAGTTTCCCGTTCCTGGTCGGCCTTATCCTCCCCTCCTGGACTAGCTTCAGGATGAAGGTTGAGTGGTCTATTACCCTCAGATTGACGCCGAACTGGGGATATTCGTTCCTTAGAGTGAAATAGCAGTGCGGGCAAATGGTTATGACCCTTTTGACGCCAAGGCCGGCCATCTTCTCCGCGTTCTCCGCGGCCAGCATCTGGAAGAGATACTCGTTTCCGGTCCGCCTCGCGAGGTCGCCGTTGCACTTGAAAAGGGAGCCGGAGACCCCGAACCTCACTCCGGCGGCCTCCAGTATCTTTACCATTGCCCTGGCTGTGCGCTGACCGCGGGGATCAAGCGCGCCAGCGCAACCCTCCCAGAGGAGAAACTCAGGCTCATCGGCCTGGTCAAACCTCCTGGCCCCGGTCCCCGCGAACCACTCGTCCCTCTTTCCGGCCTCAATTCCCCAGGGATTGCCGTATATCTCAAGCGCCTTGTAGGCCGGATTGAGCTCCGAGGGGTTCTGGCCCAGGTCAAGCACGAGGCCCTGCCTCGCGTGGAGAACCGCGATCATGGGTTCGTTGCCCATGGGGCACCTCTCCATGCACGCGGAGCATGTTGTGCAGGAGAAAACAGCCTCGTCGGTCAGGAGCGCCTCGGTTATCGGCCTCTCATGGGCGTTCTCCCAGAGCAGGAACCGGGTGTTCTCAACGATGGATTTTGGGGAGAGGGGCTTGCCGGTGAGATAAGCGGGGCAGTTGTCCTGGCACCTGCCGCACTCTATGCAAGCGAAGGAGTCCAGGAGATTTTTCCAGGGAAGGTGGCCCAGCTTCACCGCGCCGAAGTGATCCGCGGACTCGTTCTCCAGGTCAAGCCTGGGCATCTTGCCGTGGGGTTCAAGCTTCCTAAAGAAGAGGTTTATTGGCCCGAAGAATAGGTGAACATGCTTGCAGTGAGGCATGTAGAAGAGGAAAGCGACGAAGACCCCCGTTCCTATCCACCAGCCCAGCTTTTCCAGCCCGTGGGCGAGAGGGCCATCCAAAAGCGGCGCTATTGCCGATGAAAAGGGAAGAAGTATCCCCGCGAACCTCTCCGGCTCCGCGGCCAGGGCCGCGCCGGTCTCCAGGAAATAGGAGGCCATGTGAAGGAATATGAGGGCGAATACTATTGTTGACTCAACCGTTGGCATGAGCCTCGCCTTTGGGTGAACCATGACCCCCGCGCCCTCGGTGTCAACGCCGAGGCCCTTTGGCCTCAGGACGAACCTCCTGAACGCCAAGGTTATCACGCCAACGAGCGCCAGGAGGGCGGTTGTGTCCAGCAGTGTGGAGAGGTTCCTGATGCCCGGCAGGTCAGCGAGGCCAGGCCCGCCAAGGCCCTTTGAAATGCTGAAAGCCACGGTCGCCACGAAAGCGAAGAACGCCCAGGCGATGAACGCGTGCATGATGCCGGAGAATATCCTTCTTCCGCCTATGGAACAAGATTGTATGACTGGCCGCCAGATCGCTCCCCAGAGCCTCGCGAGGGGCCTGTCGGTTCTGGGTTCCGGTTGGCCCTTTCGGGCAGATGACCACCTGAGCCATATGCCCCAGACAAAAGCGATGGATCCGGCCAGAAGCAGGATCAGGAGGATTATTTTCTCAATCATAGGCCGGAAATTTTAAGGTTCACGCGTTGGCATGTGCACCTCGCGGCCCCGATGGGAAAAGAGGATAAGGGCCTTTCGGGGCAGGCGCGGGCTATGGGCTTATTTGAAGATGGCCCTTACCGAAACAGGCATCCCGGCCCTTCTCTCCACCCTGAAATATATTCCCATAGGCAGTTGACCCTCCTTGCCCTTTCCAACCAACCTTCCGGTCGCGTCGTAGATCTCGTAATCCCCTGAGATCTCGTCTCCCCTCGCCTCGCCTTCGGTCACCTCCTCAAAAGCGCCCTCGGCCGCGTAAAAGACCTTCACGCTGTCAATCCTGAACCTTGTCGTTGACCTGTAGTCAAGCCCGATCGCCAGCCTGTATTGAAGCCTGTCCCCTGGCGAGACCTGGCCCGAGGGCCTCCCGTCGCTGTTGATCCTGACCCACCTGTCCCAGACCAGGTCCCTTCCGGTCCTGACCCAGGCCTCAACCCGCATGTCTCCGGGGATGTTCCCATATAATCTCAAGGAATCAACCGAGATTATCTTGCCGATTATCCGGTGTTCTGATGAAAGGTATCTCTCGGTCGGCGTCCTGTCGTAGATGTTGCCCAGGTCTGTCCAGACGCAATCGTTCGGCGCCCAGACCTCAACCCGGGTGGCGTTTTGCTGGTTGAATCCGGGCCCGGAGTTCCAGAAGACATAGCTTCTCCTGTGATACTGGCCCCAGCTGTACATCTCGTTGCCTATGAATATATCCGGCCAGCCATCCCCGTTCCAGTCCGCTATGAGGTTCCCGTGGGCCCCGTATGTCACGAGGGAATCAACCGGCCCTCCGATGTAGTCCGGCCCGTATCTCAGGTATGAGCATGTTTGGAGGGTTTCCGAGCCGTGGGTTCCCCTGGCCCAGTTTGATATGAGGAGGTCAAGGTGGCCATCGCGGTTGACATCCCCTATCGTTATGTTTGACGAGGCCACCCCAGGCAATTCGGCGCTTTCCGAGAAATCCGGCCCCCAGAATATCCTGTCCGTGGTGTAGTAGCCCTGGTTGTCCTTTCCGTTGACCGCGATTATGTCCAGCCAGCCGTCCCGGTTCAGGTCAACGATCTGCGCCTCCCAGTTGTTGTTCACGGGCAAGCAGGTTGTGTCCGGCGGGCCATAGCCATCGGTCCGGCCCCGGTATATTATCATGTCTGTCTCCCAGCCGGTCGCGTCGTTGGCGTTTGATGGGAAAACTATGTCCAGGAGGCCGTCGCCATTTAGGTCAGCTATGGCGGTTGGGTGGCCGCCGGGAACCGGCAGTCCCCGGCACGATGATGCGTCCCCAAAGGGGCCAGGCCCCATGAGTATATACGAACGAACATCCCAGCTCCCGGTCTCGTAGTCCCTGGTGTTGGAGATCACAAGGTCAAGATAGCCGTCGTTGTTCAGGTCCGCGGGTTGAATCCCCTGCGCGCCCAGGGAATAAGGGTATGGGATGGAATCCACGAGGACAAAACCCCTGGCTCCGGAGTAGCTGAATATGAACGATGGGACATGCGGGCCCTCGTCCGTGACCTCGTTGGCGACCAGGAGGTCCGCGTTCCCGTCGCCGTCAAGATCAGCCACGAATATCCCGTTAGCCCACATGGGAGGCGCGCCCCTGGGGTTTATCTCGCTACTGGTTGCCATGTCCGGCCCCCAGTAGACCAGGCTCGGTCCCAGGCACCAGGAAGAGACCGGCAGGTCAAGCCACCCGTCATCGTCAATGTCCAGATCCTGGCCTATTATCCGGAGTCCCCCGGTGGCCGGCGAGTAAATCCGCGAGCCTATTTTCCAGATCCGGAGGCTTTCCGCGTTCCAGACCTGCGTGCTGTCCCCGCCCAGATAGTAATACTCCCATCCGTCAGCGAGATCCGCGTGGGATGACTCTGTCCACACGCGCGAACCCGCCACCCCCGCCATTGCTATAAGCCCGATCAGCAATGCCTATTCCTCCGCTCTCTTTATGATAAAGTCCTCCTCCGGCATGAAGTTCTCAATCCTGATGCTGTATAAGTAGTATCCGTTCGCGAGGGCGCGAGGCTTCTCGTTCGGAGGATAAGACAGGCTCGCCTTCCATGGCGTCGTGACGGAGAACTCGGCCCATTCCAGGGGTTTTCCCCAGGCCTGGGTCGTGGTCGTTATGTATCTGAAAACCCCACCCGGGAAGCGCTGTTTGTAGGCCACGCCTATCTCAAGCATGGTGTCCGCGCCGAATTCCATGCACATCACCCAGATCTCCCCGCGCGGTTCAAGATCGCAGTTTTTCGTTGAATCCACCGAGAAATCCGTTCCCTCCTGGGGCAGGGGATAAAGCAGACAGAACTTTGAGCCAGGCTCCGAGCGCATGTAATAGGTTGCGTTGACCCTCATTGTGTCCCCGGTTATCAAGCAGTTTATCCTCTCCGCCTTGAAATCAAGGCCGAAAAGCAAAACCAGGATATTCATTGTTAAATTTTAGCCCACCGGGATAGGGCAATGCAAGGCCTGGTGGGGACGGGGATGCGTCCGTTCGCAACAAACATATCCGGGTAGCTCAGGGCGCCCTCGCCCTGAAAAGGTAGCTCAGGGCGCCAGATATAATCCGGGTAGCTCAGGGCGCCCTCGCCC
>CBFGJU010000111.1:0-18973 GCA_965649155.1 Caldifarciminota bacterium
AGGTTGAACAAGGATGTCCAACGAGACGATGAGAGGATGACAGCTGAGAGGGCAATTGAAGCCCTTGGTTATGTGAAGGCAGTTAGGGTTGAGATGGAGGGAAGCGCCTTCATCGCCAGAACCGAAATAACAGAGAAGGCCTCGGCGATTCTCAGAACCATAGGTATCCGAGAACCCCATAGAATAATCCAGGTATGTGAATAGGCTTCACTGACAACCCCTGTCGGACCTGGTGCCAATTTTTACGGCCTGATTTTGCCTAACTCCTTGTCTGGCAAGGACTTAGGAGAAAATGAGGTGTCAAAGATGGGTTAAACCATTCCGAGGCCATCCGGGTAAAGGATCACCGGGACTTCCCCCTCAGAACCCATAGCTTAAGCCCAGGAAAACCCCTGGTTCCAGGTCCCCGAAGTAATCCCCCCTGGTGATGACGGGAATCCCCGAGGAATCCGAGGAAATCTCCGTGTCCCTGCCATAAAAATAATAAGCGCCGAGCCTTGCCTCAAAACCACGGCCAAAGGCCCTGGTTATCATGGGCATTGCCATGAGACTGACATCCGAGGCGCAGAAGACGCCGTAAAACGCGAAATTCCAGACAATGTCATATGACTTGCTGACCAAGAGGCCAACATAGTCCTTCTCGTAGAAGCTGTAGAGGCCATAGCCGGACGGGTCTGCCCGTCCGTTGCGGTAATACTCTGCCATGACATAAACCTGGCCAGGAAACATCCTGTCGTAGTTCAGGACATAGCGGGGCTCCGCGCACCTGTAGAAGCAGGCCTCCCCACGCAGGGTGCCATCAAGGAGGTTGGTGGAAACTCCAAGGCCAAAAAGGGTGTCTCCCCTGTCATATCCGGCCTCAAGCGCGAGATCAAACCAAGACAGGTAGCAAAGTGCCCTCGCGCCAGCGCGCCAGGCAGGAGCCGAATCGTTCGCGGAGGGTGGGGAATATGCAAATTCAACCGAGGCCGGGCCTGGCGGCCTGAGCGCAACAAACGCGCAATCCGAAAAAGGCACATCATCAGGCACCACAGAGAGATTGTTCTGCGGGGTGAATATGTTCAGGGGAGTCCAGAAAAAAGTGGTGCTCCAATTGAGAACCCTCCGGCCTATTGCGAGACCTATGTAACGGGACTGGTATTCAATGGACACACGCCTCACATAGTCCCTCTGGACAGCGCGGCCAGCCCCTGATGAGGCCTCAAGGTCAATATAGCCGGGGTCTGACCCCAACCCTTCAAGAATGGTGGAATAAGCGTAAAGGTTGCCGATGTATAGTTCGTGCGCCAGCTCGCCGTAGAAACGAAAGCTGGCGCCGGTTGCCCTGAAACGGAATATGCCCCGGCCCTGGCCGAGCCTGAACGGGACATAACGGAGCTCTGTCGGGCCAAAAGGCCAGAGGACGCGGGTCTCGGTGAACTGACAATAGACATCACCACCAGCGGAAAATCTGAGAGCGAGAAGAACAGTCAGGGTCAATCTGGACTACTCCTCCGACCAGCGCTCCATCTGGTTCACATCAAACCGGTCTTCCGAGATTGAGACGCCGAACCTCACATCAATTATGGTCAGGATGGTCTTCTGGCCCTCCTTGTCTCCCGGAATGACCTCCATGACCGTGGGGATCTTTCTGCCACTCATGGTTTTGAACTCTGAGTAGTTTATCGTCCTGACCTTCTTGCCTGATTCGTCATAGTAGTCCGCCCAAACCGGTATGTAGCCCGGCATGTCCACTATCAGGATTATCTTTCCCCAGACAACGGGCGCGTCCTCGTGAGGGACGAGCTCAAGTGTGTAGCGAGTCACATTGTAGAATTCCTTTTCCGCGAGTATCCTGGAATCGTAATCCTCGGACATGCTGGATTCGTGAACCAGGTCATCGTTGGTCAGGTCAGAACCCATCCAGGGGTCCATCATCATGCTCGGCGGCATTCGGAGCTTCTTTCCAGCCTTTGGCAGATACATCCAGAGGTTCCCGCCGGTCTTTAGGAAAACCGTGCCGTCATCCTTGCCGGTTGAGGACTTTGTTATGACCGTGAGGCTCCGGTCGCGTTCGCGATCGTCCCATGATTTCATCTCGTAGCTGGTCTGGTAATCCGGGCGAATAACCTCCATCCGGTAAGTGCCGACGCTGGTCATGCCGCGCATGAGGTCTTCTGCGCCCCTGATTATCTCTTGGGCCGTCAGGTTAATAAGCAATCCAATGAGTATCATGGCTCACTCCTTTTTCTCGTCTCCCACGACAAGTCCGTCCCTGAGCAGGACGACCCGCCTCGCCTTTTCCATGACGAGCCTGTCATGGGTTGAGAATATGAAGGTCACGCCGTAGCGCTCGTTCATCCCGCGCATCATGTCAAGGAGGCCGGAAGCGGTCGCGGAATCCAGGTTCGCTGTTGGCTCATCAGCAAGGACTATCCGGGGGTTGTGCGCTATTGCCCTCGCGACGGCTATTCGCTGTTGCTGGCCGCCGGAGAGCTGGTTCGGACGCTTGTGCAGGTATTCACCCATGCCCATGACCTCAAGGAGCTCGGTTGCTCTGGCCCTGCGCTCTTTTTTCGGAACCTTCTGTAGGAGGAGAACAAACTCCGCGTTCTCAAGCGCGGTCAGCACCTCTATCAGGTTGTAGCTCTGGAACACAAACCCGACCTTTCGGAGCCTGTAATCAGCCAGTTCTGACCTGCTGAGGGTTCCGAGATCAACGCCATCAACGATCACGGAGCCGGATGTCGGCCTGTCAAGCCCCCCCATTATGTTCAGGAGGGTCGTCTTGCCAGAACCAGACGGGCCAGCTATGGCGGTGAACTCGCCCGCGGCTATCTCAAGGTTCACGCCCCGGAGCGCCGGGGCCTCTACCCCGTGATCCTCGTATGTTTTTTTGAGATCCTTTATCTGTATCAGGGCCATGTTTGGTTCCTGGTTTTCGGGCGGGCGCGGGGGCCTGCCCATACCCAAATGATAAATGGCAACTTCATGGTTTCACACTTGCCTCATAGCATTAGCCGGCTCAAGTCTGGCCGCGCCCATCGCGGGGAACAATCCGGAGAGGACCGCGGCGAGGAAGGACGCGAGAGCGGTCATCAGGACTCCCTGAGCGAACACCGGGCCGAAGCGCGGGTATATCACATCCGGCCAGCCAACGAGTTTTATGCCCTCTGACCAAGCAGAGAGATCAAGCCCCGTTGCCCCGGTGAGGGCAATTGCCAGAACCCCCAGGCCGACCCCGGCCATGACGCCGAAGAGGCCGATAAGTCCGGATTCAACCACGATATTGAGAAAAACATGCCTCCTGCGCGCGCCGAGGGCCATGATGAGTCCAGTTTCCCTGGTTCTTTCCGAGACAGAAACGATCATCACATTGCTTATGCCAGCAACAGCAAGAAGGAGAAAGACAACCAGGACGATCATGGCGTAGGCCCGGCCAACATCCATCATCATCTTAACCACGCTCAGGTAGGTCTCCCAGCTGAGAACCGAGAGCTCCGGAAGTCGGGACCGGATCCTTTTTGCCGCGGCCTCGGCCGAGTTGACATCATGGGTCCGGGCAACGAGCCTGTGCGCGCCAGATATGGCGAGCGCGTCCCGGGCACCACTGGCCGTCACGAGCACTGTCCGGGAGTCAATGCCCGGATCGCCGGTTCGGACGAGCCCGCGGATCACGAAACTGCCAACCCCTATTGACCCGTCAGCGGCCTGGGTTATGAATGTGAGGGAATCTCCCGTGCTGACGCCCAAAAGTCTGGCGAGATCAGGGCCAACGAGCGCGCCCGCAGGATCACGATCATCAAGGAAACTCCCCTCCGAGACCGTCTTGTTCAGGGTGGTGGTCAGGGTCTCGGAGCTGACCTCTAGGCCGATCATCCTTGCGCCCGTGGACTTCTCCGGGCCAAAGATGAGTCCAAAGGCCTCAACCCTCGGGGTCGCTGAGACAATTTCCGGATCCCCCAAGAGGGTATGCAGAGCATTCTCAAGTCCTGGGATGGTATCAGGAACGCGCGGGTTGTCGTCGTAGCCTGGCCTTGTAACCTGTATTTGTCCCACGAAGAGGTTTGTTCCCCGCTCAACCGAGCTGGCCTCCACCCCGTCCTCCAGGCCGCAGAGAAAGACGGTCAGGGCAGCGGCAAAGGTAACCATGGACGAAGCCAGGACTGTCCTGGCCCGGTTTCTGCCCAGGTTCCGAATGGCTATCAGGAGCCAGTTCATCAGTGATACCTCATTGCCCTTGTCGGGGTCATCCGAGCGGCTATGTAAGCGGGATAAAGGGAGCTCAAGATGGCGACCAGGATGAAACCAACCACGGGCTCGTGAAAGTGCGACCAGAACAAAGAACCTATCCGCGGATACAGCCTGTCAATCGTTCCCATGCCGTATGTCTCGTAAATGTCCCCGAAACCGCCGACATATATTCCCGTGAGGCTCAATATCCATGTAATAAAGAAACCGAGTGCCAGACCAGCGATCATCCCTACCAGGGAGAGGAGAACACCCTCGGTCACCACCATGAAAAAAACTCCCGCCGGTCTCATGCCGACCGCCTGCATTATCCCGAACTCGCGAACCCTCTGTTTCACGGACATGAGCATGGTGCTGGCTATGGCCGAGACCGCGAGGAGCATGAAGAGAAGAAGTATCAGCGAAACAGAACCGGTTTTCATCCGTATGGTCTGCTCTATGGCAGGCATGAAGTCCCGCCATGATCTTGCAATGACACCATCTCCGGGCTCAAGCCTGGCCGCGACCTCGTCTGCCCGATCCAGGTCTTTCACCTTCACCGCGACAATGTGATAGCCATCAACGAGGAGCATCCCCTGCAGGGTCGGGAGGGCGAGGAGAACCAGGCTCCTGTCCAGGTCTGCCGCGCCGAGGTGCAGAAGTCCCCTTATCCGGAGAGCCTCGCCAGCGATGTTGCCCGTGGAGTCCATGGCCATCACGACCATCTTGTCCCCGATCCTCAAGCCCATGTCCTCTGCCATCCTGTACCCTATCACAGCGCCCCGTGCATCGCCGGGCCGGAGAAACTCGCCTTCCCTTATGTATTCCGATAGCTTTGAGACCGCGGGCTCGGCATCAGGGTTTATGCCGACCAGGAGCGCGCCCGCAGAGCCTGCAGGAGACCTGGCCATGCCCATTGCCATGAGCCGCGGCGCGAAGGCCATGACCTCAGGGTCAGAGCGCAACCGCGAGAAGACGAGTCCCGTGTCCGCGATGACCTTCCTCACATCGTAGTCATCCGTGAACCCGGCCCTCTCCACCTGCAGTTGTCCCGTGAACAGATCGGTTATGTGCTGGAGGGCCATGTCCCAAGCGCCGTCCTGCATGGCCCACATGAAGACCGTGAGCGCGGTTCCTATGACGATTATCACGACCGAGAGAGCCGTCCTGCGCTTGTTCGCGAGGATGTTCCTGTATGCGACCCGGAGATAAACCCTCATGCTTCTCTCAGAGTATAGCGCGCAGGGCCGATCAGGGGCAACCGCGAGGCAATAGAGGGTTCTTCTCTGGCGAAAATCCAACCGGAGCGCAAGACTTCTGCCCGTGTAAAACGATTCCTCATGCGGGTTAGTCTTGAACTCATATGGGAGGTCGGATTTTCGGGGAGCTTCAGGACTTGATCCTGGCCGGTAAAACCAGTATTATATAGGCCTTAGTTTGGGGGCGACTGGTCTCGACAGGGACAGCGAACCCGTTAAGGCGCATGTCGGGGAGCCGCCACCCCGCGAAAAGGGCGGCAAAATACAACTGCCGAAAAGGCATACGCATACGCCTAAATAGGGGCGTAGGTCCTCTGGCCGTGCTCCCTGGACGCGCCAGAAGGGCCTCATAAATCCAGGGTCGCCGGGCCCACCGGCCCCGAGGGCTTGGCTAAACAAAGGGGCAAACCCTCCGATGAGGGCTCGCTCGCCCGGCCACCGGAGGGTAAAAAGGGCGAGCTAAGCATGTAGGGCTTTTCGGGTTGGGTCTCTGGACGGGGGTTCGAATCCCCCCGCCTCCATGAGAACCATACAGAGAAAAGGGGAAACTATGGCAGAAGAGGATAAGGACAGAAGGGTTCCCCGGATAAAGGACCGGGTGCGCAAACCCTATGAGAAGCCGAAGATCCTGGCCTCGGAGAGAAACGAGGGCGTGCTGAATATAAGCCCGCTGAAGGCGCCTCCCCCTCCGAAGAAGGGATAGGGTCAGGCAGGGGTGTCGCACGCGGCTCATCCGAGCCGGGCCTGGGTGGATTCACGCCGGGGGATTGAGAAAGCCCATGTGTATCAACTCGTTGAGCAGTTCTCGCATGTCGCGAATTGCCTCCTGGCTGTCAAAACCCTCAAACGAGGATTCAAGTATCCCCATTGACGAGGCAACCGTTGCGCCATGAAGGAGAAGGTGAATCGCCTCGGCCCAGGGACCCTCAAGCGCGATGTATTTGCCGCCTGATTTCTTCCAGAAGAGAAGGAAGGAATCCTCTCTGCCCGCAAGGAGCCTGAACGCCACATCGGAGGCCGGAGAAAAGCCCTGGCTGTCCGGGGAAAGGTGAATCTTCGGGCCTGGCACCGGAGAATCAGGAGGGATGGACGGGGAAACCGGCCTCTCGCTTTTTCCGCCTGAATTAGCTCTCTCGCGCTCCTCCAGCCACAGGTCTATTATCTCCCTGACATAAGGGTCAAGGCCTGCGAGGGAACCATCGTAGGCCATACTCATTGAGGGACAAAAGTAATCAACCCCGCGATAGGAGGCATTCTCCCTCTCATTAGCCAGACTACGGCAGAGCTCACGGGATTTATCGTCTACGCCTTCCCATATATCCTTCAGGTTGTTTCTATAAAGGTTACCAATGGGGATGGGCAGGGTGATGCAGGGCCAGACATCACCGTTATGAGCCACATACAGGGTGTTCATGAAAGCGCCGCAGGGGTGAGCGCAGACCGGCGGGTCAGGGAACATCCTGACAACCTCCCTCATCCCTTCACCTCTGAGCTTCACGGACTCAACCCCCTCCAACCCGAACGGGTTGTATATCTTGACTGCAAGCTGAAAACCAGCACCCATGGACCTGAAAATCTCACTGGCCTGGTGTATCTCCTGATAATTTTCCCTGTTGACCACGAAGCACGCGGATACTCTCACGCCATTCCGGATGAGCCTCTTTATGTTGCGGGTTGTGGCTTTCCACGCGCCGGTGCGCCCCACAAGCCTGTCGTGGGTCTCCGGATTAGCGCCGTGGACGCTCACCGAGACATGGGCAACCAGACCACTGGATATCGCGACCAGGGCCTTTTCCGTGAGTCTGAAGCCGTTCGTAGTTATGCTCGTTGAGAACCTGAGCTGGCTCGCCAGACCTATGAACTCAGGGAAATCCGGGTGAATCGTTGGCTCGCCGCCTGTAAGGTCTATTTCAAAGGTACCCATCTGGCTCATCTCCCGGAGGGCTTTCCGGAAAATCTCGCGGGGCATGAAGCCTCGGCGGCCAACCTCATCCCCCCAGAAGCAGAACCTGCACCTAAGATTGCAGTGCCTGGTGAGGCCGAAATGCGCCAGCAGGGGAATTCGTTCCTGTGTCGCCCAGACAGCGAGGTGCTCCATGAGCTGGGGTTCGCTGATTATCATGCGCGTTTCTGAAAGAAAAGCCTCGCCGAGAGGGCAACTGACCAGGGATTTGCCGGATAGCCTATCGTCTCTCCGGGATGGACTCCGGGCGCGCCAGGGCCCGACGCGGCCAAGAGCTCAACATGCACGAGCCTGGCCATAAGGACGCCCGCGCTCAGCTGGAGAACAGGGCAATTGTGCCAGGCGTATGGCGAGGCGCGGAACCCGCCGACGCCCCTCTCCTCGTATCTGTAGCGGAGGTTGAACAGAATGAGTTCCGCCGAGAGCACGGGCAGGAAAACGGGGGAATCGGGGCCAAGCAGTGGACTCCAGAGTATGATGAACCTCTCGTTGAAAGCGTCTCCTGTGTAGCCCTCTCCGCAACCGCCGGAGGGGAGAGAAGCCGACCTGCTGTCAAACATGGAAAAACCCGCTCCAAGTCCCAGCATGATGCCGGATGGAAACCCGAGGAAGCCGGTGGCGTTCGTTTCCCAGGAGAGAGCGTCCGATTCGCGCCCGGACGCGGGGGTATATCTCGGGCCAATCGCCAAGCCAAACGCCGGGCGGAGGGGAAGCGAGGTCTTCAGCTTCTCCCTCTTCGCGGCTGGAAAGAGGACATTGTTCAGGATTAGCCTGTAGCCAGGGCTGTTCCTGAAGAGCCTGAGGT
Source organism: Caldifarciminota bacterium (assembly GCA_965649155.1). Taxonomy (GTDB): domain Bacteria; phylum Hydrothermota; class Hydrothermia; order JBDRYB01; family JBDRYB01; genus JBDRYB01. Next base: position 8,237 of record CBFGJU010000111.1, read on the forward strand.
CAGTCGGTGGGTCTCCAACCATGTGCTGGTAGTCCTCCGGATCGTGGCCGCCGAGGAAGCTGAAGAAGCCCTTGCCATATGCGCCATATATGTATTTGGCCTCTTCGGTCCCCTCAACCTGGCCCATTATGACGACCCCGGACTTCAGCTTGTCCTTCCGGAAACCGGTGTCCTGGCCCATGAACTCCTTGACCACGCCCGTGTGGTCCTGGGTGAGCATGGTCGGCACGGGATCAAACTTCGCTGAGAACTCAAAAAGGCTGAAATATGTGTTTTCCCCGCGCAGGGAGGCCTCGCGGGTGACATCAACATCCGAGTGCTCGTATATGTATGGGCTGGTCGTCAACTGCGCGTCGCGGAGCGCCATAGCCTTTCCAAAATCAAGCCTGGACTGGAAGTCCGGATCCGGCGGGTCTCCGTCATAGACCGCGTCTGTTATGTCAACGCCCTCCGCGGCTAAAGCAATGTCCAGGGTGATGGGCCCGGAGCACATGGCAAAGAGAAAGCCTCCACCCGAAACATATTCCCTTATGGCCCTGGCAACGGCTTTCTTTTCCTCCGGGACCGAGGAGTATCCGAGCTCGCGGGCTATTGCCTCGTTGATCTGGACCTGCTTTTTATACCAGTCTGCGTCTCTATATGAGCCGTAAAACTTGCCATATTGGCCCGTAAAATCCTCGTGGTGGAGGTGGAGCCAGTCGTATTTTTTGAGCGCGCCCGAGAGAACCTCTCTGTCCCATATACGGTCATAGGGGATTCCGGCGTATTCAAGCGCGAGAGAAACCGCGTCGTCCCAGGGTTCCTCGTATGGTGGGATGTAGACCGCGACGCGCGGGGCCTTTTCCAAAAGGACCGGGTTCGCGTTCGTCTCCTCCATCCGGGCAATAATGGAAGCGGCCTCGGAAGCGGAGATCACGCGGTAGAGAACGCCGAGGGAATCGCACTCGGACGCGGTCAGGTTGTTCTGGTCGCACATGAAAGAGCCACCCTCCCAGTTCAGGAGCCAATCCACATTAACGCCCCTGGCTATGGTCCTATAGGCAATCCCGTAGGCCCGGAGGTGATCCGTCTGCGAGCCATCCATCGGTATTAATATCTTGTTCTGCGCGAAAAGAATGCCACACAGGCACAGGAAGAAAATAAGGCCCGAAGATGTTCTCACCTTTAGATTATAACGCCAACGGAAACTATCTTTCCAGGATCGCACGAGCCACCCGCGCGGGATAAATCAATAACAGGGCGAGGAAGGGCACGGCATATCGGTTCTACTTTGTTTTTTTCTTCGCTTGGGATTTTTTGGCCGGCTCCTTTTTGGTGGATTCTCCGGCGGTCTCGGTCTTTTTGGTAGCCGCGGCCTTCCTGGTTTGGGTGGATTTCTTCGGTTCGGCCTTCCCCTTTTTTGCCGAGGGCTTCTTTGGCCTATCCGTTTTCTCAGAGGTCGGAGCCTCCGCGGTTTTGGATTTTCTGGGAGATGGGGATTTCTTTGTGGAGGCCTTTTCCGCGGGCACTGCCTCCGGGGCCTCAACGACAGCTGGGGCCTTTTCGGTCACAACGGGTTCCTCTTCTACCGCGACCTCTCCGGCCGGAACCAGGGAGATGAGGGTCTCGGCAAGGACATCCGTCCTCAGATTGTCCCTTGAGGCGAGCTCACGCTTCATCACCTTCAGGGCACTTGCCTTGAGCTCGTCCTTGCGCCTGGTGGGAAACCCTCTTATTCTCTCGTCAAACTTTTCCCATGCCTTCACCCCGGCCACAAGGCGCCAGGCCCTTATGTCCCCGGGGTGTTTTTTCAGCACGATTGACGCAAGTTCCCCGGCCTTTCTAACCTTGTCCGCAACCAGCAGGGACAGGACCTCATCCCTCGCTTTCAAAACCTTTCTGGTTCTCTTCTTTCTCTGTTGTTTCTTTATCTTGTTCTGTTTCCACAGGGACATAAGGGGGAAATTTTAAACCCCGCAGTTGCCGGGTTTCAACCAGAGGCATTAAAATCACGCTCTGAACGAGAAGGTATTCTCTGCGACCAGTAAAAGCTTTGAAGCCGAGGATGGCCTTATAGCTGTAGTCGCGCACGAGAACCCCGACGGCGACGCTGTGGGATCAGCCTTGGCACTACACTTATTCCTGATAAAGAAGGGCAAAAGGAGCGTCCCGGTATGCGCTACCAGGATTCCGCCGAGATATGATTTTCTGCCGGGGTTTTCGGATTTCACCGACTGTCTGCCCGAAGAAACAAGTCTGGTCGCCATCATTGACGCGCCGGACATGGGCCGCGCGGGATTGGACTGGAACGGGCCGTTCGTCCGCATAGACCACCACGAGGAAGGCATGAGGAATGAAACAACCATTCAGGACACTGGGGCGGCCTCAACGGGAAACATCCTGCTTGAATTTCTCAGGAAATGGGACGAGGCCGCGATTGACTCTGACATAGCGACCTGTCTCTACACCGCTATCTTCACGGACACGAACTCCTTCAACATCAGGACGGACGCGCGCGTGCTCCGGGACGCGGCCTGGCTCCTTGAGAGGGGCGTTGACGGCCACAGGGTCGCTGGCCTAATATACAGGAGGAGGACAAAGGCATATCTGAGATTGCTCGGCCGAGCGCTCTCCAGCCTGTCATTTGAACTGGGGGGGAAATTCGCGCTGGTCGTCCTCACCAGGGAGGACTTTCAGGAAACGGGCGCGCGCGGACACGAGGCAGAGAACCTCGTGGAGTTTCCTTTTTCTGTTGATGGGGTAATGATAGCTGCGAAGGTCCAACAGGACGGGGAACGCTGGAGGGTAAGTCTGAGGAGCCGCGGTCCGGCGAGCGCGGAGTCCGTGGCAAAGGCCCTGGGAGGAGGCGGGCACAGGAACGCGGCCGGAGCGGTGGTTTCGGGGGAACTCAATGAAATCCTCGCCAGACTCAGGGCCGCGGTAAGGGAGGAGCTGGGGGGTTGATGCTGTCCATACCGAGACTACTCAGGACAGGGACATGGCTGGTTTCCAGGCTTCCCAGGAGCATCTGCTATGCCGCGGCAAAGGCCTGGGGGACAATTCAGTTTCACACGGACCGGAAACGCCGCGATGCGGTTATCAAGAATCTATCATTCATCCTGCCGGATTCAACGGACGGGGAGAGAAAACGGCTTGCCAGGAGGGCATTCAGGATATTCGCCATGAACGCGGTGGACTTTCTGGTCGCGCCAACCCTGTCGGCAGAGGAGATACTCGGAATGGTTGAGGAAACAGGGGATGAGCCTCTGGATGAATTCGGAGGAAAAGGCCTCATAGTCCTGTCCGCGCACCTCGGCAACTGGGATTTCGCTGGTCTGTGGCTGTGGGCAAGAGGAGTCAGGGGGAAAGCGGTCGCTGAGATGATTGAACAGGACGAGTGGTTTGAGACCTTCAGGGACTACAGGGGCCGTGAGGGGCTTGAGATCGTGCCTCTGAATGTGAATCCCGTGAGCCTTGCCAGGTGCCTTAGGCAGGGAGGAACGGTCGTGCTCATAGGGGACAGAGACCTCAGCGGGACGGGGTTCGCCACGAATTTTTTCTCCGGCAGGAGAAGATTCCCACGGGGGCCCGGCGCGCTTTCCGCAAGGCTTGGAGTTCCGATACTGCCTGGATGCGTCGTGAGAAGGAACACCGATATAACCGAGAAAAAACCTTATCTGGCCTTGGGTTTTCCGGTGATACGCCCGGAGGGAAGGGGCGAGGATGAGATGGACGCCGCGGCAGTAGGAGCGCTCCAGGAAATGGTGAGAAGGTTTCCGGAGCAGTGGTTTGTCTTTCAGGACGAGTGGATGTGAAACCAACAGGTTGTGGGCCAACCGAAGGCAAATACTGAGAGCTCACATAACCCATAAGGATTTGGGAGGTATCAAGGGTGGGTCAGGGCAGAGCGCGGAGGCTTGATCTGCCGCGGCAAAACCATTATCATTTATAACTGAAGGAGTTATAGCTATGTTGATGTGTTTTCTATTCGGGGCCGTTTTCAGCACCAGGCTTGTTTTTGAGCCTCAGGCGATCATTTCGGCAAACGAGGGCTGGGGGGAAAGGTTTCGTGTGGAGGGGTGCTCCTATGATCTTTTGCCCGGAATGCCCCTGATGCCCGTGAAGGCCTTGCTTGTTGCCCTTCCGCCGGGCGCGACTGACCTTAGACTTCAGTTCTCGGCCGGGGAAAAGGTCAAGGTGGCCGAAAACATCCGGATGGAAAGGTTTCAGATATCCAGGGGCATAAACAAGGACGCGGGAATTCCGGATGCGCCGGAACCAGCAATAACCTCCTCGTATCCGGCCGAGAGGGCGAAACTCATTCGTTTCGGGTACATGAGGGGCCAGGCACTCGCGGTAATCCATGTGTTTCCTTTGGAGCTGACGCCAGAGGGGGATGTCTATCTATACAGGTCAGTTGAGGTTTCGCTTGAATACGAGCGCGGAGGGGATCACCCCTCCGGGCCGGGGCTGGATCCCTATTTTTACAATGTGTTATCCGGGTTAGTGATCAATCCGGAAGGACTGATGTCCCCGACATGGAACCCTACTGACCTGGACTACGCTATAATAACCACGCAAAGACTTTTGCCGGTCGTGGACTCCTTCGTGGTTCACAGGAAGCTTTCGGGTTACAATGTGGAGGTCTTCACCCTTGACTGGTTCTCCTCCAATTTCCACGGAAAGGACCTGCCCGAAAAGATACGCGCGGGAATAAAGTGGCTCTGGCAGAACAGGGGCCTGAGGTTTGTCCTCTTGGTCGGCGATCACGAGGACATCCCGCCAAAGATGTGTTTCGTTCCGTATTATCCAGCGTATTTCGGGGACAGCGTGGACACGGATTACTACTACGCATGCCTTGATGGGGATTGGAACAGGAACGGAGACTGGTTCTACGGGACAACCGCTGACAGCTTAGACCTCTTTCCGGAGGTATTCGTTGGCCGGCTCGCCATGAGGGACACGGCTGAGCTCAGGGCCATGTTCGCCAAGTGCATCCGCTACGACTTGACTCCTTCCGCCAGGGCACACAACTGCGTCCTGCAAATAACCGACATTGATGCCACGGATGACAGCCGCGGTTTTGCGAACTACATGAGGCAGTTCATACCGGACTCAACGCCCATGATAAATTTCGTGGAGGCCGAGCACCCAACCCAGACAACCCGCGAGTTCCTGGACAGCCTTGAGATGGCAGGGCCTGGCTTTCTCATATCCCTCTGCCACGGAAGCCAGTATGTTGTTGGCCTGAATACCCGACTCAGAGAGAGGGTGAGAACCTATGACGCCCTGAATGTCAACAACTTCCCATTCTTCGGGATAGTGATCTCCTGCTACTACAACAACATCCAGATAAGGTCCATAGGCAAGGATTACATGCTGAATCCAACCGGAGGCGCCATAGGCATCCTGGGTTCGGTAAAGGAGGATTATCCCGGCATCTCCTGGTATGATGTGTTCCCGAAGATCCTGGACAACTTCTACAGAGGACTCACCGAAACCGAGGGTCAGATAGACGCGATGACCAGATTGATGTATGCGGGATCAATGGGGAGCTCCTCATACCTGCGGACAATACTCCTGGCATACAGGCTCCACGGCGACCCTGGCCAGGTCCTGGTCAACTGGACGCCCAGGCCAATAAGCGTTACGACTGACCCGCTGGTTGCGGATTCCTTCCGCGTGTATGTGCAGTCCGGGGGATCGCCGCTCCAGAACGCGAAGGTCGTGCTATACAGGGATGGGGTGGTCTGGCTCATGAAGGAAACCGGCCCGAACGGCTATGCGACATTCAGGGATTTCCCGGTTATAGCCGGGAACTACAGGGTCGCGGTCTCAAAGCGGAACTACATCCCCTGGCGCGGCAGTGTCCCCGCGACGAGCGCGGGCGCGCAGGTCTCCCTGACGGAAATATCGGTTGATGATGACGACAGCGACGGCTATGCGCATCCTGCTGAAACCCTGGACATAAAGGTGAGGGTGAAGAACTTCGGGAGCGCCCCTGGTAGCAATGTGGCGGTGAAGGCCATGGGCATGCACCCGGACATGTTCTTCCTGTCTGACAGCGTCCACATTGGCTCGTTGGCCTCAGGGGGGGAAAGGGAGTGCACATTCAGGGCCGCGATAACAACAAGGCCAGCCCAGACATACGAACACGCGCTCTACAGCATCACCATATACGAGGGCGGGACCGTATCCGAGAGGGACTCCTCATACCTCCCCATAAAATCTGGAAAGCCGGAACTGGTCGGGGTGAGGAGCGTCTTTTCAAAGGACACCATCTACTTCAGCGTGGATATCGCCAACTCCGGGCTATACGGGCTCTCCAACATCAGGTTGACGGTCTCAACGGCCGACGGCTCAACCATGCTCCTTGACAGCGCGTGCTGGATACAGAGCATCCAGGCCGGTGCCAACAGCGGGCACACGCACAATTTCATCGCGCGAGTCCTCTTCCCGGTAAGCGAACCAAGGTTCAGGCTCCGGGTGGATGACAATGTCGGCCCGTGGGATACCCTTTACCTCCGCCTCAGGCCGGGCCCCACCATAGATTCGGGGTTCGCCTCCCCAACGCAGAACGGCGTATCCCTCTACTGGACCAAGGCCCAGAGGGCAATGGGATATAAGGTTTTCAGGGGAACGGATATAGCTTATCCGGGCATCCTGCCAGGAAGGACATTCTCGGACGAACCACTGAGCTACGGGCAGATATACTCATACAGCGTTGTCGCGGTTGATTCTGCCCTGAACGAGGGCCAGGCAATAGGGCCTTTCCTCCAGAGGCCAAACCCGCCCCACGGCCCGCATCCGCCAGTGAACGCGCCGCTGTCGTGGCAGATAGGTCCCGTGATCTGCAACATGGACCCATCTTATCCGGGAATGGAAGCCGTGTTCAACTCAAACTTAATAAAACCCAACTGGATGTCCGGGGGCGACCCATCGGAGTTTTACATTGTCCACTCTGACGGGACACAGCCGCCAGGTTTCCCGCTCCTTATGAGGATGGATAACGGCCGAACGCTCCCTGCTGTCGGCGACATAGACGGGGACGGACTACTTGAGTATATCGGGGGCGACATCTGGAACGATTCCCTCTTCGCGTTCAACGCGGACGGGAGCCTGGTTCCTGGCTGGCCGGTATACATTGAGGAGAGCAGGGATCCGACTTACGGCGGCGTTCATGTTCCTACTCCCGTCTTCATGCAGGACTTTGATGGGGACGGGTTTCCGGAGGTTGGGTTTTGGGATCTCTATGGAGTTCTCTGGATAATTGACGGTGACGGGACCGTCCTTCTCTGTGACACCATTGGCGCGGATTGGCAACGAAACCTCCCCGCTACCGGAGACCTTGACTTTGACGGCACGCCGGAGATAGCAGTCCTCACAAGAGATTCAAGGCTCTATGTGCTCAGGCCAGATGGCTCTGTCCTGCCGGGGTTTCCGGTGACCGTGGATAGCCTGCCGAGCGACCTCGGCGGCGTGGCAATCGGGGAGCTTGTGAAAACCTCGCCAAACCAGGAGATAGCGACCCTAACATCACGGGGAACCCTGAGCGTTGTCCTCTACAACGGGACCATATACTCGCAGGTTAATCCCTATTACGACGGCAGTGGCCAGGAGTGCGTTTCCCAGGGCCCGATAATAGCGGACTTTGACAACGACGACACCCTTGAGATAGCATATGTGGGCAACAAAGCCGCCCCACGCGGCTATGGCTTCGCCGACACGACCCTCCGGGACACCTGCTACATCATATCTCCTCAGGGGCAGATAATCTCGCCACCGCTTCTGAAACAACGGGGCAGGGCCGATGGCGGCCTCTATGCGACAGCCAGCGACATAGATGGCGACGGCGCGGCAGAGCTCGTCGTTCCGGGCTGGTATGGGACCATATACGCGTTCAACATTGACGGGTCAATGGTTCCCGGCTTCCCCATCGTGATCCAGAACGACGCGCAGGGTGGCTTGGATCTTCCGAGCCTTTATTCTGGAGTGACCATAGCCGACCAGAACGAGGACGGCCTCTCTGACATGCACGCTGTGACATTCCAGGGAGTCTATCACGCTTGGGAAACATTCGTCCCCTACAAGAAGAAGGCCTGGCCTTCCTGGGGCCACGACAGGTGGAACACGAGGTGCTACAGCTTCTGGCCGAACGATGGCCCGGCAGGCGCGGACGAAATAGCCCTTCCCGCGCCAAGGTTCTTCCTCGGCCCGCCTCTTCCCAATCCGTCCAGGGGCAAGGTGAGGTTCCAGTTCGGGGTTCCGGAGGCAACAGAGGTCGCCCTTGCCCTATACGATGTGGCGGGCAGGAGGACGGATCTCCTCCTTGCTGGCAAAATGGAGGCGGGGGTTTATCAGATTGACCGGGAGATCGCGAGGCCTTCTGGGGTCTATTTCCTGCGTCTGGTCGCGGGTTCTCAGACTGCCGTGAAGAAAATGGTCATAGCGAGGTAGGAGGAAGACATAGTTCCGGTCATCCTCTTGGGAACAAGCCTCTTCCTGATCAACGGAAGGGAACCGGAGCCGGTGGCATGGTTTCTCCTGCCCGGCGAGACCCTCCGGATAGACCTGAAGAATCCTCCGGACACCGGCGAGGTCAGGTGGGAGTGCGCTGGAGGCAGGTTCAAGAGAAAGGATAAGGGTTTTGCTACATGGGAGGCGCCAAAGGAACCGAGGCCTTGCTGGATAAAATCGGACGCGTTCCCGGACTCCATCCTGGTCATATCCATGATCCCATATGACTCCCTGAAGAAGGGGAAGCTGATGGGTTATCCGATAGGGGATTACCCGGACCCAACCAAGGGCGCGTCAGCCATGGTGGAGGGAAACGCGGCCCAGTATGGCCACCCGCCTGGATTCGTTATGGTAACAGAGAGCCTGGCAAACCTCCCCGTTTCGCCAAGGTTCAGTCTTGGGGAGCTCACATGCCCCCAACCTGACACCTGGCCCAGGTATATGTTCATAAAGAGAGAGCAGTTGATATTCATAGAGGAGCTCGCTGACACCCTCGGCGTTCCGGACTTCCGGATAGTCTCCGGTTTTCGCACGCCCTGGTATAACAAGAAAAAAGGTAGCGGGAGGTGGTCAAGACACCAGTATGGCGACGCGACCGACATCATGGTTGACATGGATGGGGATTGGTATATGGACGACGTGAACCGGGACGGAAAGGTTGATGTCCTGGACGCTTTCGCCATAACAGACGCGGTTGACCGGCTAAAGAGCAAGTGGGGAAACATCTTTGGCATGGGCATATACAACTGGAAAAAAACGAGGACGCCGTTTATACATGTGGACATGAGGGGTTTTGACGCGTGGTGGAATCCGGAGAACTGGGCCGCGAGGATCGCGCCTGAAGACGAGGAAAGGGTAATGGTAACGGACACGGGGCCGCCCGCGTTCACGGGGATGACGATGAAAAACCTGGGTTTCCTGACAGCCCTGCCGCCGGAGAGCACACGGAAAGACACCGCGCCGGAGCCGAAGATCCCGGCCCTGAAAAAGGGCTGGAAGATGGTGATTTCACCAGCGAGGAATGCTGTATTCGCTTATCCGGACACCAACGCGACAACATGGAAGATAGTCATGTATGATGAGACCGGGGCAAAGCTCTGGGAATACGGCAGTTTGCTCTGGGCAGAGCCGTCCCCGAACAACAGGCCGCCGTCAGCAGTGGCGTTCTCGCCGGATGGCATGCGGTTGGCGGTTTTTCACGGGAAATCTCTCTATCTCTTCAGCAGGGACGATGGACTCATATGGCAAAAGGTCATCACGCGCCCCACAGGAGACGATGGGGCCTCCCTCGCCTTCTCGGAAAGGGGAGACCTTCTTTACCTGAGCGCCGGCGGCAGGACATATTGCTTTGATGTCCCGAACTACGCGCTGGTCTGGGTCCGAGGAGGGGATTACAGGGACATCCGGCTCACGGACATGGGCGACCTCGCGGGGCTCAGCCGGGCCGGAACCCTCGATCTGCTTGACCCGGTTTCCGGGAAAAAGCGCGGGGAGTTCAACTGGTATGGCCTGGGCTACAGGGGCCACGACTGTTCGGAAATAGAGTCCCTCTCCGGAGGCAAGGTGGCTCTGCGGTTCACGCCAACGGACCCGGCGAACGCGCTCGGTCCGTTCTATCTCCTGCTTGAACCGGATGGAAAGTGAACACACGCAGGACTTACCCCGCTCTCCAAAACGCACCCCTCTCACCCTCTTGAGATGATTCGCGTGCCCGATCTCACCGCGATCCAACAGAAGCTCTCGGCCATGGTCTCGGTTGTTCCCCTGGAAAGGGATCCGCGGCTCGTGGCCGGCGTTGACGCGTGGTATCACGAGGGAAGGGTCAGGGCCGGGGTTGCGGTTTTCTCCTGGCCGGGGAGGAGGCTCGTTCATGAGGCCGCCGCGGAAGCGCCGGAGGAATTTCCTTACATCCCAGGATTCCTCTCCTTCAGGGAATTGCCAGCGATCTCCGCGGCCCTGGAAAAGCTCCCAGAAAGGCCTGATCTCATCCTGGTTGACGGTCAGGGCATCGCGCACCCGCGTGGACTCGGCATAGCGTCCCACCTCGGCGTTGAGACCGGAATACCAGCCATAGGCGTCGCGAAGAGCCGGCTGGTCGGGGAATTCAAGGAACCGGGGCCCGAAAAGGGTTCCTGGGAGCCTCTGCTTTTTCACGGCAGGAAGGTTGGCGCCGCGCTCCGAACCAGGGCAGGGGTGAAGCCGGTTTTCGTTTCCCCTGGCCACCTGGTCTGCCTCCAGGAC
>CBFGJU010000111.1:18983-26567 GCA_965649155.1 Caldifarciminota bacterium
GATCCGGTTCAGCCTGGGTTTCTGCGACCGGTTCAGGATACCGGAGCCGCTCAGGGAAGCGGACAGGGTCTCCAGAGGGGGAATCAGCCCGGATCAAGCCCCCGCGGCCCGGCTATCTCGTCAGGCTTGAGAAAATCCTCCTCGCCGGTGGCCATGTCCTTCACCTTGACCACTCCCTTTTCCAGTTCCTCATCCCCGATGATCAGGGCCTTTCTCGCGGATAGCCGGTCTGCTAGCTTGAACTGCTTTCCGGGCCTTTCGTCCTCGTAATCCATCTCAACCCAGAGACCCTTTGACCTAAGGGAGCGCAAGAGCTTGAGAGCCTCGCTCCTAGCGTTCGGCCCTATGGAAACCAGGAAATAGTCCGGTCCGGAGGATTCGGAGAGCTTCTCGCGCCTCGCCAGCTGAACCCTTTCTATGCCTATTGCCCATCCGGAAGCAGGCGTCCTGGGCCCACCCATCTGCTCAACCAGGAGGTCATACCTTCCGCCGCCACCGATGGAATCCTGGGCTCCGAGGCCACTTGCCCTGAACTCAAAGACCGTCCTGGTGTAGTAGTCCAGGCCCCTCCAGAGCCTCGGTTCCTCTGTAAAGCCTATGCCGCGTCCGGAGAGGATTTTCTTGAGATCATCGTAATGTCCCCTGCACTCTTCGCACAGGTAATCGGTCATTCGGGGCGCGTCCGTCAGCCTTGGGCCATCGGTCTTGCAGTCCAGGGTTCTCACGGGGTTCCTGTCCAGCCTATGAACGCAATCCTCGCAAAGCTCGTCCTTTTTGTCCAGGAGATAAGCCACCAAGGCCTTGCGATAGCTGGCCCTGTCATCCGGACAGCCTATGGAGTTGAGCAAAACCTCAACATCTGGTATACCCCATGCACGAAAGAGCTCAAGCGCGAGCTCTATCTGTTCCGCGTCCAAAAGTGGAGAGGCAACGCCGAAACACTCTGCGCCCAGCTGGGTGAACTGCCGGAGGCGGCCCTTCTGGGGCCTCTCTGCCCTGAAAAACGGCCCCCAGTATGCGATCTTGGCCGGCGCGGTCATCCTCTCCTCAAGGAACGCCCTAACCGCTCCAGCGGTTCCCTCTGGCCGGAGCGCGTAGACCTCATCTCCCCTGGTGAAGCTGAACATCTCCTTCTCAACGATGTCGGTCACCTCGCCGATTGACCTGACGAAGAGCTCAAGCCTCTCAAACACCGGGAGTTCAACGAACCTGTAGCCGTAGGCCTGGAGGATCTCCCTCGCCTTATCATATATGGCTTGCCTCTCCTCGTATTCAGGGGGGAGGATGTCCCTTGTGCCGCGTGGCCTCTGGTATTTCACCCATAAAGTATAATCCGGGCGCGCCGTGGGGTTCCACAAAACAGCACAGGCGAGGGCCTGTCTCAATCTGGTCCTGAAACCCTGAATCCACAACAAAGGCTCGTAGTTTTGAGATAGGGGATCGCCAGCGAGACTCGGCCTGGCCTCGGCTGTTTGCGCAGAGCCGGAACGCCCGCGTCGTTCCCGGCCGGAAAAGGCTCTCCCCAAAAGGATCTGGTTGAACGCGGTCAGGCCCTGCCAATAGAATATTCCCTTGCGCGTCGCTGGTTTTGACGAGAACGGCCTCGGCCCCAGATTCGGCCCCCTCGTGGTAACCGGTGTCTTGGTGGAAATATCGGACGAGAGCGAAACCCTCCTCTGCCACCACTCCGGGCCCATAGACGATTCAAAGCGCATATTCAAGAGAGACCTCGCCTCCTATGCCAAGGGGGAATCCGTAGCGCTGGCAATCCTGGCAAGCGCGGGACTGATGGCGGATGACACGGAGGGACTGAGGAATGGTTTGGGACTTCCGGCCGATCTTCCACTGCCGGAGGAGAGGCTCCCTATCTGGTGCAGGAGGGAAATTTTGCCGGACCCCGGAGTTCGCGTCAGGGGCATCAGGACACGCGCCATACCACCGGCCGCGGTTAATCAAGGCAACAAGTTCAGTCTCACCGCCTCAGCCATGATTGAGATGGGCAGAGAACTCATGCCTTTTGACCTGTGCGTCCTTGGCAAAATCGGCGGCAGGAAGTTCTACAGGCCTTTCCTCTGGGACGCTTTCGGGGACGGGATTTCGGTCCTGCGCGAGGAACAGGCCGAGTCGTCCTATTTAGCGCGTGGTTCCGAATGGCGTTTCCTCCGCGACGCGGATGCGTCCTGCCTGCCTGTGGCAATGGCCTCGGTGGTGGGAAAATACATCCGCGAGCTGGTCATGTTGGAGCTGAACACCCGGGCCGGATTTAACTCGCCAATACCATATTGCTCCGGGTATCCAGGCGACCCCAGGACCCCGGAACTGGCGCGCGCGCTTTCGGATCAGGCGGCAGACCCCTGGTCAACCACAAGGGAACGCTGATGACAAGGGCCAGAGGCATTGTCATCGGAAGGAGGCGTTTCGGGGAATCCTCTGATGTGATAAGGTTTCTCTCCGACGAGCTGGGCCTCCTCAGATTCGCCGCGCTCGGAAGGAGGAGGCTTGGGTCACGGATGCGCGCCGCGCTGGAGCCGCTGTCATACTCGGATGTTGTCCTCTACGAGAGAAGGGGGGATGTCTGGCTCGCGAGGGAAGCCACGCTCATAAGGAGCTTTTCCGACATAGCGCGTAACCTGGAGGGGTTCGGGCTCGCGGCAAAGCTGTTCGGCCTACTGGAAGACACGCTCCCGCCGGTGGAACCTATTGAAGGACTTGTCCCGCTCCTTTTGGATTTCCTGTCCGTCCTGGAAACAGGGAAAAACCCAAAAGCCGCCTATTGCCTTGCCATGATAAGGATAACCGATCTGTTTGGCGTCAAACCGAATCTATCGGAGTGCTCGTGCGGAAACAGGGAACCAACCGGTTTCTCGCTGGAATCTGGGGTTGTTTGTGAGAATTGTGAAAAAAGCATAGAATCAGCGAATCTGAGCCAGCACGCGCTAAAAACACTTGCCAAACTTGATCGCGCGGGGTGGGTTGATGTGAATGAAATACCGGTCGCGGATGAGATCGTCTCCATACTGGATGCGTATTGCAAAAGGCACCTGTGAGCGCGGGGCAATTCCCCCGCTCGCGTGTGAAAACGGCCTGAAAAAAACACGCTGGCGCTTTTCAGAAAAAAACCACAGGGTTTCCAATCACCAAAACCCGCATCAATCAAGGTTTTCCGTGAATCTAAAAAACTATAGGGGCACACAACAACAGATCTTCTAAGCAGAAATTCAAAAGATAGTAGCCAACCAGTGGGTTGGAAGCGCGAAATATCCTGGATATATTCCCGCAATGAGCGAGGAACCCGCCGGATTGATCGGGGGGTTCCCGCGAGCGGGTCGCCGGAAGTCCGATCGTTTTATCAGTGAACCAGCCGGAACCAGAAACAACCGGCCGGAAATCCGCTCCCGATAACGGTTTTAATGTAGGGCAGGCCCCCACACTTGCCCCAAAACGAGGCTAGCCCCATTCCCACAACCCGTACCAAAAGGGTTTCAGATTCATGCAGGATCTGCGTTATTAGCGAACCAGCCGGGATTAGAAGCTGGCCCCAATGGAGAACCTGTGGCCCGCGCCAAGGTCCCCATTGTAGATGAGCGCGTAATCCCCGGTGAATTTTCCAGCGCCGAAACCAGCGCCAACCGTCGGCATCTTGCCGTCCAGGCCCACCCTGAACCTCGCGGGGCCCAGGGCAACCTCTCCACCGAGCCGCGGTTCAAGGCTCACATCCCCAAGGTAAATAACCTCTGCCGCGCCCCGGCCCTCAAACCTAAGCGTCCCATCTCCTGAGATGGTTAGCCAGCGCGCTGGCTCAAAAGCAATGCCGCAGGTCAGGGATGGAGCGACTATTTCGTGCCTGCCGGTTGACCAGAATAGGGGGGTTGTGAACGCGTCCTTCAGCACAACACCATAACCGAACGCCCCAGCCGCGCCGAGATAACCCACATCAAGCCCGATCCCATAGCAGGATGTCGTGTCTGCGCGCTGACCCAGCGCCTTCATGGTTATCCCGAAGCCGCCCCGGCTCGCTATGGCCAGCAAAATCTCGTATGCCTGATATGATGTCGTGCCTGTGATCACGGGCTCGTTGTCGTCCCCCGGCGGAGCGGTGGTGTCCGGAAGCTGCGTCCTCTTTATGTCCCCCGCGCCCAGGTAATATATCCCCAACCCACCGTTGAAACCGCCAAGTAGCCCCCGTTTGGTCGCGGAAGCGAACTCGTAGTTAAGCCCCTGCCAGAACGCGCCGTGCATGGCCACGATTCCAGTTCCCTGGCTCTGAGACATTCCACCCGGATTCCAATAGACAGCCGAGGGGTCCGTTGCCAGCGCGGTATAGGCCCCGCCCATTCCCCACGCCCTCGCGCCGAGGCCCAGGTTGAAGGCCTCGCCCGCGAACGGGGTTCCAATGGCCGACAGCATCAGGATAACCATCACCCAAAATTATAAGCCCAGAAAGGCATGGGGCGCAAGTTGAAGGGGGCCGTGCAAGGCCCCTATAATCTTCCACATGAAAAAGGAGCGCAGGGAAATAGAGCTTTTTGAGAAGGAGGCCAGGCTGTTCTGGTTCGGCCAGAACGATCCTTAAACAATGTGGGGATGAGCCTGTTCACACCTCCCTGATCCCCTTGTTGGTCAATAGATTCACTTGAGCCCCGTTGGTTGTTTTGCCCAGAGTCCTCATGTTATCAAAAGGGGCTATCCGTCCCGGATACGATCAAAACCTGGCTCGGCTCAGATCCGGCAATCTGTTCCCGATTTTCGGCCTCGGTTCGGCCGCGGCAAGGCCATGGCTGAGAGGGAATGCTACAGCAAAAGGCTTGTAAAATTAGAGAAAAACCGGATCCGAGCGCGGAAACCCTTATCAGGCATGAGAAGTCGCGGAGGACAAGTCCCGGTAAGACAAAACAAGGGCTTGACCCACCCCCCGCCCACATGTTATAATTTAGCTCTATCTGAGAAAAGGTAGGTGAACGATGATGGAAAAGAGGGAAGCTAAGGATAGGAACGCGAGGCTGAAAGGGAACAGCCTCAAAAGGAGCTCGCCATGAAAAGACTAACTATATGCGGAATGTTCGCCGTCCTGCTCGCGGGCTGTGGCGGAGATGGCGGTGAGGAGACAATCCCTCCCAAAACCATACCCTTGGCGGTAGGGAACTGGTGGTTCAACAGGAACACCCCTGACACCACGAGCTACGACACCCTGATAATCGTTTCCGACACAACATACAACGGAAAGGCCGGTTTCATCATGGAGACCAGGTCTTATACCCCTGATACCCAGTATGTTGACACCTTTATCGCCTACTACGACGGCGGGTTTGTCTGGATGACTTACGAATACCAGACCGACACCCCCATACCCATGCTCATAACCGCCGATTTCAAGGCCATAAAGGAAGAGAACCTCGCTGTGGGCGACACCTGGACAGCAATGGACAAAGACACTACCATAAACATTCCCCCGCCGGTGGAGATAAGGGTCCTGGTCCTGGCTGAGATACTATCCCAGGAAGACAAGAATGTGCCGGCTGGCAACTTTGCCAATTGCTACAAGGTGGCCTACAGGTGGACATGGTTTGTGAATGGCTCGCCGATGTCAGAGACGACCATGTTCAACTGGGTATATCCAGGTGTTGGCGTGGTATATTCCCAGGATTCGGCAGAAACCGACGGCTCCGAGCTGGTGGATTACGAGGTGCAATAACCGGAAAATGATTAGCCCGGGGCGCGGTGGCTCTGGGCTTTTATTTCGGTCGCGAGCGCGTGATCTCCATGATCCCTCTGTCTGGCTGGGTCGGAAACGAGGTTCTTCAAGCGGAGCGTAGAAGACTTTCTATCCCAATGGCAGGCTAAAAGCCTTTCCCGGACAAGATTTGGTTCTTGGGGGTCAATAGCCGGAGGGGACTCCTGAGGATGTTCATTCCAGCCTCACATAGGCCACCTTTGGACCCACGCCATCGTTGACCTTCAGCAGGGTGGGTTTTGCCTCAACCGGCAGGCTGTATGCGAGGATGACCGGCGTCTCGCCTCCGGCTGGAACCGTCGTGGAAACGGGCCAGCCCTTCTTCTTCATCTCGGATTGGCAGACTATGCCGTCTATCTGGTATTTGACCTCCGCGGTATCCTTGCGCTCAACCAGCATGACCAGGGCCATGTCCTGGAGCATAAAGGGCTGTTCGGACTGGGTGATGTTCTTTACTGAGACATAGGCCAGCTTGTAGTATCTGTCCATGCCGGGGGTGACCTTGTCAACAACGCTGTCAACCCTTACAGCCCAGAGATTGCTCTCGGCCCACTGGCCCATCATGACCACCGGGGACTCTTTCTTTTCCTCTTTCTTCCCTCCGCAGGAAATTAAGAGGGCCATCGTCACAATGCACATGGCATTTCTCATGCGAAAACCTCCTAAATATCAGATAGAAATTTTAATGAGAGGAAAAACAGCCGGTCAAGATGTCACCCGTTCCCGAAAAACCGAAGCGAATTATCCCAGACAGCCAGAGCGGTATCATCAAGAGGCATCTCAAGAACCTCCGCTATCCTTTCAACCACAAGGGCCACATTGGCGGGTTCGTTTCTCTGGCCCCTAACGGGAGACAAGTAGGGGCAGTCGGTCTCAGCGACCAAGCAGGATACTCCGGCCTCGCGAACGGCCGATTTCAACCTCTTTGAACCCAGGATTATGACCCCGGTAACGGACAGAAGATACCCACGCTCGGTAGCCCACCGGGCTTCTTCAGGGCCGCCGGAGAAGGCGTGGAAAAGGACCTTTTTGGGACTGACCTCTTCCAGGATGGGCAAGACCCGGTCAAACGCCTTCCTGATGTGCAGGACAACCGGCAGGCCTCTGTCGTTTGCGAGCGCGAGCTGGGCGCGGAAAGCCCTTTCCTGATCCGAAAGCGATGTATAGTCCCAGTGGGTGTCCATGCCGATCTCCCCTATGGCGACGACAAGCGGATTATCAATGAGGCCCTCTATCTCTCCGAGCCAGCTGTCCTGCCAGCCGGATGAATAGTTCGGGTGAATCCCAACTATCGCTCTGAGGATATCCGGATATTTCTCGGAGAGCCTTATCGCTTCAGCCGAGGAGGGAATATCCCAGCCAACCAGGTTTATCCTGGCCACACCGGAGGTGCGCGCCCTGTCTAGGACGGCATCCAGATCAGGGGCAAAGGCCGGATCGTTCAGGTGCGCGTGGGTATCATAGAAAATCATTTCTGCTTTATGGTTTTTGATTCTGCCCAGCAATGAGTTTTCAACCCGAGAACTCTATGACCGCGTAATTCAGGATGCCCTTGAATATGGCGTTGGCAATGCCAGAAAGTTTACCATCAACAGGAAGATGGACAGCCACGCGAGCGCCGTCGGGGTGGATCAGTATATACTGGCCGCTTGTTACCATGTCGTATTCCTGGCCCAGGGAGTCAAGCTCGCCCTTTATTATCTCCGCCAGGGCAGTCCCCTTTTTGTCAAGGTAGTAGTGCTTTACCTGCCTCCGGGGCCTCACATCCAGGGAAACCAGGACCTCTGAGCCGAATTCCTGCGCTTCCCAAGCGGAGTGTTCCTCAGGCTCCCAGGTTATCTGAGTTAGCTGGG
>CBFGJU010000112.1:0-3646 GCA_965649155.1 Caldifarciminota bacterium
TTGGCCACGCCAGCGTCCGCGGCTATCTCGTCCATGGTGGCTTGATAGTAACCCCTTGCAGAGAAAACCCGTCTCGCCGCGTCCAGGATCTCCTGGCGTTTCCTTTCCTTCTTGTCTTCTTGTTCCATGCTTTTCTCCCTTATCTCCAATCCATCAGCTTCATCCGTTTCCCAGCGCGGGTTTTCCGGCCCGCTATCTGGAGGGGCACAGAGACCTGGCCATGAAAAGCCAAATCTGGGGAAAACGGAATGACGGGGATCCAACCCGTTTGTTGACTGACTGGTCAGTCAGAAATTATCCGGCCATGGCCTGACCCGTGTCAAGTAGTGACTGACTGGTCAGTCAGGAATGATCTCTATCTCAATGGCCTCCCCTGTATTGCCTGCCGCGGTTCTCTTGCATGGAACCCCCATTGATTTCATGGGGGGCAGTGGGCTTGACGGCAAACGGCCAGGACAGAAGGCCGAGGAGAATCAAGAGCAACCCAATACCCATCACCCAGCGAAGGAATGCGCTCTTTACCCAGAGCCTGAACCTGCAAACGAGCTGGGGCCAGGCAAGCCAGATGTGCAAAACCAGCAAAACGAGAAGGGCTACCGAAAGCCAGAGGTGCAAGGTTCCCCATTCGTGCCTGGTCATGCTGAGAACCTGAAGGGAGCCTGATCCGCGCGGTAAAACCCATTTCATAAGGAACCCCATCCCCGCTACCGCGGCAATGAGAACGAGTAGGATGATGTTCACCAGAAAACTCAGTCTGTTCTTCATGGAGATCATTTAGACCTGGGACAAAAGCCTGTTGTTCCGCTATTGTCCAGGGTTGTAATAAAGGCCAATGTCCCAGAAGGGTTCCTCGTCCGTTCTTTTCACCAAAAGAACCCTGGCCTCAAGGATGCCACCCTTCCTGGTGCCGAGGCCTATACCTCGCTCTTCCAGAGACTTGCTCCAGTCGTCTCGTTCCCTCTCGTCCCTGAGGTAATACCTGGCCATCATGAATATGCCGGTGCCGCCGATGCTGAAGAGCCGGAAAGAGGGCTGAAACCAGAGCTCGCGGGAAAATGTTGAGGGGTAATATATTCCGCCAGCATATCCCCCGTGATCCTGCAGACGGAACCTGGCTACGGACTGGATGCGCTGGCCCTTGAGGAACAGCGCGTTCTCGTAGAACCTTATTAGAAGATTGTCCTGCGGATTGAACCTGTAGGTGTTATAAACAGCGGAAAGCTCGCACCTGAATTCAATAGCTATGGAACCAGACCACGCGCACTTCCCGAAAAGGGCATACCTGTCCTGGTTCCTGGTCTCGTGGCTACGCTCTGATTTCAGGAAAACCAGGTCCTGGTTCCTGGCCAGGAAACCAAGCTCGGCAACCAGATCAGGGCCTAACAGGGTGCGAACCCCCATGATCGCCGAAAGGGTCCTGTCGTCCCTGTCGTTTGGCAAGAACCCCTGCGGATAATCGTAACCAGTTCTGGTTATCCAGGATCTGAGATAGACCCCGTGGCCTCCGGGGAAATCCTTCCTGACGGAGAAGCTCGCGGTTGCCCAGGCTTCCCGCTCATTCCCCTGATACTCGCGGAAATCCCTCGCGCCGAGGCCCCTGGCAAGCCCCCATTCCCAACGAGTGCCCGCGAGGGTGGCCCTCAGGTTCAAACCCATCTCTCCGCCCAGCGCGTTGCTGGAATTCAGGCGGTTCAGGGAATAGTTTCCGGCAGAAGCGTAGAATTTTGGCGAGAGGCTAACAGCTCCCGCTTCGGGGAACGCGCCGGACAGCGAAAGGTCATAGAATGATTTTGACTCTTCCCCTGAAACGGTCAGATAATACTTGTTCCCTGCGGACAGGTCAGCACTCAGAGAGCCTGGTCCAACGAGGAGCAGGGGCCTGGCCCTGAGGCTCTTTTCGCCGTTCAGGGGCCGGAACTCTCCGGCAAAACCGAGGTCTCCTTTGAGAAAGGGGTGGACGAATTCAAGGCCTATATCCTCCCGGAGGCCGGAGTTGTCCTGGTAATCTCCGCGAGATGAGTAGCCCCTTGATTCCAGATGGGAAAGGGAATTGAGTCTGATACCCGCATAAGGCTTGAAAGCCAAGAACAAGGAGGCCCCTCCGGAGGCCTCGGTCGCTATGAAGGATGTCCCCCGTTGTTTTTTCTGCGTCGCAGAAAGAGAAACAGCGCCCGTATCGCCCATGAAACCGAAGGATTGACGCAAAAATCCCTCATAATAGGAGCTTTCGCGGCCAATGAGATAATCCCGCTCGTCCCGGAGGGCGCCGAGAAAATAGAGGTTTCCAGGGCCCCACGCCTTTTCCTGATCCCAGACGGATTGGGTCGCGCCGTAGTTATGGTAGAAGGAGTGATCAACGAGAAACGACGCTATGAGGCCAGCCAGGATCATCAGGTCAGTTTCCCGAGAGCCTCCGCGGCCCAGTCGTGCTTAAGCGCGAGTATGCGCAGGGCGAGGACAACCGCGTTCGCGGGGTTGTTTATGCCCACGCAGGCGACCGGAACGCCCTTTGGCAGTTGGGCTATTGACAGCAGAGCATCAAGCCCGCCGAGGGTTCCAGCGTCAAGAGGCACACCTATGACCGGGAGGCTGGTTCTCGCGGCTATGGCTCCCGGAAGGGCCGCAGACAGCCCTGCTCCAGCTATGACCACCTCAAATCCCCTTCCGGAAAGACCGGAAGCGTACTCTCCCAGCTCAACCGGGTTCCTGTGCGCGGAGAGAACGGCAAGCTCGTATTCAACCCCCAGCTTGTCAAGGAGATCAATCCCGGCCTTCATTCTGTCTCTGTCGCTTTCAGAGCCTATGATTATGGCTATCCTGGCCATGGGGAAATTATAATGTAGGGAAAGGGTTCCGCGCCTTCCCTCGCGATCATCGCAGGCGCAATGGGAAATCCCCTATAATTTCAATATGGAAAGTCCGGTGTCTCTGGTATCCCAGGCCGCGCGGATATTCAAACTCGCAGAACCTTATGACAGGGTAATAGTCGGTTTCTCCGGCGGGCCGGATTCCGTGTTCCTGGTTCACGCGCTCCGTTGGGTTTTCCCGGAAATCAAACTGCACCTCGTCCACCTGGATCACGGACTCAGGGAGGAATCGGCCCGCGACGCGGAGTTTTGCCGGGATTTCGCGAGAGAGCAGGGGATACCCATAACGGTTGAAAGGGCAGATGTGGGGGCAATGGCGAAAAAGATGCGAGTGGGGCTTGAGGAAGCGGGAAGGGTCGCTCGCTACGAGCTATTCCGAAGGGTCAAGAAAAGCACAGGATTCGCCAAGATAGCTACCGGCCACACCCTCTCGGATTGGCTTGAGACATACATGATGAACCTCTTCAGGGGGGCTGGGCTCAGGGGGGCGAGAGGCCTCCCGCCAAAAGACGGTGATGTGATAAGGCCGCTGATACTGGTTGAGAAAGGGGAAATCCTGGAATACCTGAAGGGAAGAGGAATAGCGTTTCGCGAGGACCCAACCAACCTTGACCTGCGCTTCACCAGGAACTGGGTGAGACACGAGCTCCTTCCGCTGGTGAGAAAGAGGTTTCCCT
This sequence comes from Caldifarciminota bacterium, assembly GCA_965649155.1. Classification (GTDB taxonomy): domain Bacteria; phylum Hydrothermota; class Hydrothermia; order JBDRYB01; family JBDRYB01; genus JBDRYB01. The sequence continues at coordinate 3,545 of CBFGJU010000112.1, forward strand.
CAGCGCCGGATGCCCTGAGAAGGCACATCATCGCAATAAACGAGGCATGGAACCACATAACGGAAGAGGTCATGGCCCTGGCCGAGGCCGCGAGAAGGCCGG
>CBFGJU010000113.1:0-3633 GCA_965649155.1 Caldifarciminota bacterium
CCCACGACCGCATAGCCTCCATCCGTGGTCTGGATTACGGAGTAGGCCTCCTCATAGCTCGCCCCCCCGAATGTCTTTGCCCAGCTCAGGGAACCATCCGAGGCCAGCTTGAGCACGAGGCAGTCATAATCGCCAGCGCCGAAGCTCTGTGTTCGTCCCGCGACCGTATAGCCTCCATCCGCGGTCTGTATTATGGACTGGGCGTAATCATTGCTCGTCCCCCCGAATGTCTTTGCCCAGCTCAGAGAACCATCCGAGGCCAGCTTGAGCACGAGAAGGTCATAACTGCCAGCGCCAAAGCTCTGTGTGTATCCCACGACAGCGTAGCCTCCGTCCGCGGTCTGGGTTACCGAATAGGCGCCATCATAGCTCGTCCCCCCGAATGTTCTTGCCCAGCTCAGAGAACCATCCGAGGCCAGCTTGAGAACTAGAAAGTCAGAGTAGCCAGCGCCGAAGCTATATGTCCATCCCACGACAGCGTAGCCTCCATCTGTTGTCCGGGTTATGGACCCGCTCTGCTCATAGCTCGTCCCGCCAAAGGCTTTCGCGAACAGGTTCTGTGAGACCAGCATGCCTATCAAAAGTCCTGTCATTATAAAATCTCCTTCTGATTTCTCGTGGCCCCAATATCTTACGAGAATAACTAGAGCAAAACTAGAGCAGAGGTGGTCTTATGGTTGATCTTAAAAGGGCTTGCGCGCTAAAATATGCATGTGGATACCACATATGATCTGGTCCAAGAGGGTATGAGCATCCTCAAGAAGGGTGATAAAGCTAGTATAAACGCGTATTTACAGAGCTTGAAGCGCGATGATCCCCTCGCATGGGCCATCCTGGACGCGAGCCTCGCGTTAAACCAGTCAAGCTTGCCGGAGGCCATTAGAAAATTGACAAGGCTATTGCCCAAAGTATCGGGGGATCTCAGATTATCCGTTCTACTGTTACGCCATATCGGCCTAGCCCACATGAGAATGGGGGAGCTTTCGGTCGCTGAGATCTATTACACCAGGGCCATGGAAATAGCTGAGAAACTGGGAGAGACCAGAGATATAGCCCTTATCAAGGTGAATTTCCTTTTCAGCATTCTGGCCAGGGCAGAATATGAAACCCTTTGCAGGGAGATAGGGGGGTTTGATCTTGAGGGTGTTTCTCTCCCAGGCTTACGATATGATCTGAATTACATGCTGGCTGACATAGAGCTGGCAAGAGGGAAGCCTGACAGGGCCCTCAAAAAGCTTGATTACCTTGATGAGCCTGGTTTGCCTGAACCTTACCTCTCTGCGGGGATAGAGACCAGGGGATTGGCCATGCGCATGATGGCCAGGCTTGAGGAAGCCAGAGAGTGTTTCGTGGCATCGGCACAAGGCTTTGGGAATTTCGGCCACGCCTACGCGCCGTTTCCCTGCGCAAAGGCCCTCCAACTGAGCAGGTTCGCTGGGCTTGAACCTCCACCGAAGGCCCTCATCAGAAAATGCCTGAGCCTGGCCAAAAAAGGATCTTGGGGCGAGCTAGCCGCGGCTCAGGAGATTGAGGCCCTTATTCTTGAGGATGACAAGACATGTGCCGAGGCCCTTTTCTCAGCGGCCCAGGCCTACAGTAGGGCTAATCAGCCTCTGGAGGCCTGCCTTACAGGCCTTCATACTGCTTATATAGCCTGGAGAACGAGCAGTCCCGTGTTCCCCGATGTCCTCAAATTCCTCTCGTCTCTTCTTCCGCTTTATCCGGGCTTCAAGAAAGACCCCATCCTCGGGGATTTCGCGATCCGGTTGGAGCCATTGATAGCAACCGAACCCAGAACCGATGAGAACAGAGGCATAAGGGCTTATCTTATAGGAGAATTAAGGATATTTGCGAACGGCAAGAGAGTTTCCCTCAAGGGCTGGCGGAACAACAAGGCGATCCTGGCTCTTGTTCATCTCCTCGTTTCCCCCCAGCACAGGATAGCCGTGGATCACCTGTTCTACCTCCTCTGGCCCAGGAGAAACTTCAACCCGAGGAACACCGTCCTCCTCTACAAAGCCATATATCTCATAAGACAGGCAATAGGGGATCGCGCACTCCTTACCAAGCGGCATGACTTCTACCAGCTTGAGGACACATGGACAGACCTCGGAGAGATTGAGAACCTGATGAGGCTCGCTGACGCGACCCGCGACCCTGATCAGAGGGAGGAATACCTGAGAAGGGCCAGGGAGCTCGCAAAAGCCGAGCTGCTACCCGAATTCCCGTATGACCGGCACATTGACGAATACAGGCAATACTATGAGCGCCTGAGAAAAAGGCTATTCGGAAAGCTTGAGTAGCTTGAATCTCCTTCCTTTAACCGCAAGGAAATAAACACCAGGTGCCCCAGGGGCTATTTTATATGACCCGGGTTCGTCCATGGAAATCCCTTCTGTCCTCTTGCCAGATACATCGTAGAGTGCCGGCTCCGGCCATTCCTCCGGGATAACCAGCCAGCTCGCGCCCCTGAATACCGTCGGCCCGAGCCGGAACACGGGCGATCCGGGGCCCTCGTCCGCGGATGGGTTGCCGTTCTTGGTTTTAATAAGACATGAATCCCTTTTAACATTGCCGGCCTCGTCGGATGCCTGGACCACGAACCAGTAGTCCCCATCGGGAAGGAGGCCCGTGTCCCAGGCCTGCAGGCTGTCCGAAGTCTCAACCGTTGAATCCCCATCAGTGTTGGTAACTATGTAGAAGAAGTCCCTACGGTCGTAATCCCCATATGTCTTCAGGTAGGCGTCATACTCGTAGATGGTATAGACGATCCCATAGCTGTCATAGTTCAGTGTGTCCCTGAAAAGGAAAGAGAGGGTCAGGGGCACAGCGGCCTTCACCTCATAGCTTATCCGGTAGACGCCTATGCGCTCGTAGGTCGGGTATCCCCAGGAAATACCGAACTTGTCGTGTATTTTTGCTATGACATCAACCTTGCCGTAGAGGGCATCCGGGTCAAGATAGGTGCTTGAGTTGTTTCGCCTGAAAGCGAATTTGCACGAGCCTCCCATCCCTGTTGATTCAAAGATAGGTTTGACCGTGTCCGTGTTCGGCACGAGGTCAACCAGGGGATTTTTTATGAAGCGCCACCCGGCGTCGTTCCAGTTTGTTCCATGGTGGCGTATCCGGGCAAAGTGGCAGTGGTCAAAACCCGGAACAGGCCAGGGAACCAGGTAGCCTATCGTTGTTCCCGCAGAGACCTGATCCCCGACATTAACATGATACCTGTAGGGGTCTATGTGAGCGTAGAGCCAGCCATCGCACCAGTCAGAGGTGTTCTGATCAGAGGTCGCGACCCGCCAGTGATATTCTCCTGAGATGGTCATCCAGGCCTTGACCCAACCGACAGCAACAGCGCGCACCTCCTTTCCCTGAGTAACACCCATTATATCAACTCCGGGATGAAGGTAGGCCCCGGAAGGGTCTCCGGAATATTCCTGATATTCGCCCCATGAGTTTCCGACCGGGTGCGCCTGATCCTGCGGAACCAAGGGCCAGGGTATTGATAAAATGATAGCCGGGATCATGGCATCACCTCACTGGGCCTTGTATGTGTGGAGAACCCTCGCGACAAAAACCCGCAGGGTCTCGCCATCGCAGTATATGCCTGAGATGAACGCGGGTTCATCCGGA